>JBFLZA010000372.1:0-8992 GCA_040756535.1 Cyanobacteriota bacterium | reverse complement strand
CCTCTAGCCGAACTCCCTCTCCAGTACGCCGATTTTGCTCATTGGCAGCATGAGTGGTTGCAAGGGGAAGTGCTGGAAACCCAGCGACGCTACTGGCGGCAGCAATTGGATGGTATTTCTGTACTGAATTTAGTTTGCGATCGCACAAAACCCCCCATACCAAGTTACCAGGGAGCGACAAAATTTCTAGAGCTACCCCCCAGTTTAAGTGAGGCACTAGAGACGCTCTCGCAACGGGAAGGGGTAACGTTGTTCATGACGTTGCTGACAGCCTTCCAAATCTGGCTGTACCGCTACACTCAGCAGCAGGATATTGCCGTAGGTTCACCCATTGCCAATCGCAACCGCAGTGAAATTGAAGGGTTAATTGGTTTTTTTGTCAATACCTTAGTACTCCGTACCGACTTATCCGGCAATCCCAGTGTTCAGGAACTGCTAAAGAAAGTACGAGAGGTAACCCTAGGAGCCTATGCTCACCAAGATTTACCCTTTGAGAAACTAGTAGAGGAATTGCATCCAGAGCGCTCCTTGAGTCGCCATCCCCTGTTCCAAGTCGTATTTGGTTTTGAGAATGCGCCAATGGAAGCGCTAGAGTTACCAGGGTTAACGCTCAATCCTCTAACCATTGACTTTCAAACAACACGCTTCGATTTGGAGTTCCATCTGTGGAAGGCTTCCGAGGGGTTTAGAAGTTTATGGGGGGAGCGGTGGGAACATTCCGAAGGGATTAGAGGTGTGGTGGTATACAACACAGATTTATTTGATGAAGCAACCATTACCCGGATAGTAGGACAGTTTAAAACACTACTAGAGGGTATGGTTGCCAATCCGCAAGCAAAGATTGCAGACTTACCCCTGCTCTCGGAAGCTGAGCGACATCAGATTTTAGTGGAATGGAATGATACCGTTGCAGATTATCCCAAACATCGGTGCATCCATCAGTTATTTGAGGAGCAAGTAGAAAAAACACCGGATGCGATCGCTCTAACCTATGAAGACGCAGTACGAGCAAGTTTGGACATCAACGCAAAAACAAATATTTTAGGTAAACCCAACTTACCTGCTTCTACAACCTACCAAGAACTAAACCGCCGCAGCAACCAGTTAGCTCATTACTTACAAAAACTCGGTGTCGGTTCGGATGTCTTAGTCGGATTGTGTGTGCAGCGTTCTAGAGAGATGATAGTAGGGATGTTGGGCATCCTCAAAGCGGGAGGAGCCTATGTCCCCTTAGATTCCACCTATCCACAAGAGCGTCTTCGCTTCATGCTTGAGGATGCTCAAGTGCCTGTATTATTAACCCAGCAGCATTTAGTTGAGCATCTTCAACCCCATAACGCTCAGGTAATTTGCCTCGATACAGACTGGGAGCTAATCGCGAAAGAAAGCGAAGAAAATCCGACGAGTAGCGTCACCAGCGAGAACTTAGCCTACGTTATCTACACCTCTGGCTCTACAGGAAAACCCAAAGGAGTTGCAGTTCCTCACCAAGCTGTAAATCGACTGGTATGCAATACGAACTACATTCAGTTAAATCCTACCGATAAAATTGCCCAAGCCTCAAATACCTCCTTCGATGCAGCAACTTTTGAGATTTGGGGAGCCTTACTTCATGGTGCTGAGCTTGTTGGCATGAGCAGAGATGTCCTCCTTTCCCCCCATGAATTTGCTTTACAACTCCAACAACAAGGCATCACGGTTCTATTTTTAACCACTGCTTTATTCCAGCAAATTGTTAGAGATATTCCCCATGCTTTTGCTTCGTTAAGGTACTTGCTTTTTGGAGGTGAAGCGGTCGATCCCAGGTGGGTGAAAAAGGTGCTTAAAAACCACTCACCACAGCACTTACTTCATGTTTATGGGCCAACCGAGGGTACAACCTTTTCTTCTTTCTATGAAGTGCAAGATCTACCAGAAGAAGCAACATCTATCCCCATAGGCCGCCCCATTACCAACACGCAAATTTATCTACTCGATAAACAGCTCCAGCCTGTCCCCATCGGCATTCCGGGAGAGTTGTACATCAGTGGTGATGGACTAGCACGAGGCTACCTCAACCGACCTGAGTTAACGTCTCAACGATTCATTCCCAATCCCTTTGTAGGGGCACCCTTTATGGGTGCCCAGCTTTATAAAACAGGTGATTTAGCCCGCTATCAAGCAGATGGCAACATCGAGTTTTTAGGGCGTATTGATAATCAAATCAAGATTCGCGGCTTCCGCATAGAGTTGGGAGAAATTGAAGCAGTACTGAATCAACATCCGGCAGTCGCAGAGACAGTCGTCATTGTTCAGGAAGATGTACCGGGTGAAAAGCATTTGATAGCTTACCTCGTCCCTGAAAAGCCATTCAATCCTCCGCAATTCCCAACCCAAAATCTTAAATCAACTGAGTTGCGCCAATTCTTGAAAGAGAAGCTACCGAGTTATATGGTGCCTTCAGCTTATGTCGTCATCAACGCCTTACCCCTAACACCCAATGGCAAAATAAATCGCCGTCTTTTACCTGCGGTAGATACGCTCAGTCTTGATTTAAAAGAAGATTATGTCGCACCCCGAACCTCCATTGAGGAGGAGCTAGCGAGAATTTGGCGTCAGGTTTTGGGAAAACAGCAGGTCGGTATCCACGACAATTTCTTTGAATTGGGGGGCCATTCTCTACTCGCAACCCAACTAACTTCCCGGATACGCGATGCTTTCCAAGTGGAGTTACCTGTACGTTACCTGTTTGAAGCTCCCACTGTGGGGATGCTAGCTAAGCATATAGAAACAATTTGTTGGGCAGCAAAAGGTCAAGATACCACTAGCTCTATCAGAAATGAGCGAGAAGAGTTTGAATTGTAACAGGGGTGGCTAACAAAGCCCTGTACTGAATAGATGTACAAATTTTTGAGTCGTTTGTCGGCTATTTCGGAAATGCTTCATTCCAATATTTCCGAGCGGCGTTCTCTAAAGCAAGAATGGTAATTTCACAACCAGTATCAAGAGCTAAAGATACTTCTGTGTAGCGTATGTAAATTAATCCCTCCCCGCAGACAATGAGAATATCGTTATCTTCAGAACGAGCTTCTAGAATTTCAGGTGATTCCGATTCTATTAATGAAAACTCTGTGAACCGACGGTTGCTGCTGTAGGGTTCGTACTCTAGCTTCTGGCAGTTATCGAGGATGACAATTATACTGTCTCCATCCTCAGAAAAAATGTGACGTAAATAGGAAATCTGTATACAAACTTTGACTGTTCCAGGGATATTGCCGCTCAGCTTTTCAATAACTCCATCATGGAGAAGGTTCCAAATTTGTTCAGACATGAATAATCATATTATGACGTAGAGAATGTAAACCCTCCGCCCTGCCGCAACGACAAATATTAATGCACACCTACTTATTGGTTCAGAATTCATTGTTGATATGAACACCATGAACTATGAACCATGAATAAAAAGCAGCCGATGTGTATCAACCTTAAAGTGAAAGGGTATTACAAGTAAGCCGTACAAAACTCGCTGACAGTTTCGGCAAACCGCTGGTTTTGTTCCATCAATGCCATATGTCCACCGGGCTTGATGGTGACAAGTTCAGCTTGAGGTAATTGGGCTTTCATGCGAATGCTCGCCGGAGGTGTAGTTGCTATATCTGAAGCGCCGCAGGCAACGAGTACCGGAATGTTAACCATTGAGAGTGTTTTTGTTTCCTCAAAATCGAACATTGCCAAGGTGCCGCGAGCGAGAACACCAGGCGAACCCAATGCAGATAAGAGTGCACAGAAATCGAGTTGTCCGCGTGTTTCAGTACCCTTAAATCCAGATAACTCTACACTAATGTGCAGCAAACCGTTGAGATAGCTCAGCCAAGTCATCAGCCAGAGGATAGGCGATAGCAAAATGGTGAGGTACAACAGAGGTTCGAGCAGGGGTTTTTGTAATTTGCGTAACAAACTACTCAAAATCGAGGTTTTTACTGGATTGGTGTAGGTAGTATCCATGAGAATTAGGCCAGCTACCCGGCTACCTAGATGTTCTGGAAACAGCCGACAAAATGTCAGTATAATCATGCCCCCCATGCTGTGTCCGAGCAGAATAACCGGCTTGTCTCCCGCTATAGCAACAACGGCTTCTAAGTCTCGTGCGTATTTTTCAAGGGAGTAGTCTTTGTTGTTCGGCTTACTGGATTTTCCTAATCCTGGCAAGTCCCAAACAATGACACGGAAGCGATCGCTCAGTTGTCGCTTGGCATAGTACCATACAGTACTGTTAGGGCCCCAACCGTGAGACAGGATAATCGGTTGTCCATCCTCCGGCCCGTAGAACTCGACTTGAAGTACGCTACCATCCGGTCGTGACAAACGCTGCACAGTACGACTACGTATGCGCTTGGGTTCATCAGCGCCTTTGCGCCGTATCAGTGGCAAGCTGATAAAACGACCTCCAAAAGACCATAGAACTATCGCTAGTCCAGCTATTAAGTAGGGTATTCCCACAAGCTCCCGTTCATACCACTCATAGAGAATATAAATTCCTCCGCCAAGCACCCCGATGGACAGCAGTCCAACTATCCAGACAATGAGGAAATTGAGAGGCATGAACACCATGAGCTGAAACCTTGCAATAGAATGTTTGCGACGTTGTCTTTCAATGTCATAGTTGCATGATAAATTTTACGACCTGGAAACAAGATTGAGATTGCTCCTAGAGGAGGATGACTAATTCTTGAGAGGAGTGGGACGATAGCTTGCCAGAGATTGAGGATTATCAAAAAGCGGCTTGACCAAGTTAAGGCAGTTATTCTATCTCCGATGAAAATAGACGCGAAGAAATTAATTTTTAGATTTTATTGGTTTATGCCGTTCATGAGTGCCACTTAGAAGTGAATTGACAGCTAACAACAAGAAACTGTTGCTTTGAGAAATGTTTTAGAAGGGGTTTAATTTTGAAAACAGTTGAGTTTTTAACTTATCTCCGGAGTCGAGATATTCATGTTTTTGTTGAGGGAGAGCGCCTGCGATGCAACGCTCCTGAAGGAATTCTAACTTCAGAACTGCGTGCAGAAATACAAGAGCGCAAAGCAGAAATTATTTCATTTCTACAAGCAGCAAATCGTACTAGCAACCCCCCTTCTCCACCTCTCGTACCCATCTCACGCAATGGAACGCTTCCGCTCTCCTTTGCTCAACAGCGACTTTGGTTTCTTGACCAGTTAGTACCGAATAATGCGTTCTATAATGTTCCAGCAGCACTGCGTCTAACGGGTACGCTCAATTTAGTCGCGCTGGAACAAACGTTCAATGAAATTGTGCGCCGTCACGAAGCGTTACGCACTACTTTTGTAACGGTGCAAGGGCAACCTGTACAGGTAATTGCCCCCACCTTAACCTTATCCTTACCTGTCATCGATTTGCGATCGCACCCCCAACCCGAACGCGAGGATGAAGTACGACGACGAATCACCCAAGAAGCTCAGCGCCCTTTCGATTTATCCAAAAGTCCGCTGCTGCGAGTAACAGTACTGCAATTAGATGAATCAGAATATGTGCTGCTGCTTATTCTGCATCACATTATCTCTGATGGCTGGTCGATGGGAGTACTCATTCGAGAAATAGCCGCACTCTACACTGCCATCAGTAGTCAGCAACCTTCATCGCTCCCCCCATTACCCATCCAGTATGCAGACTTTGCCCACTGGCAGCGCGAGTGGTTGCAAGGGGAGGGCGAGGACAAGGCGTCGCCCCTACAAGCACAACTTGCTTACTGGCGGCAGCACCTTCAAGATATTTCCCTGCTAAAACTACCAACAGACCGGCCGCGGCCTGTAGTTCAAACCTACCAGGGGGCAACGCAATTTCTGCAACTCCCGAAACGCCTGAGTGAGGCACTAGAAGCCTTGAGCCAGCAAGAAGGAGTGACTTTGTTCATGACGTTGCTGGCAGCGTTCCAAACCTTACTATACCGATATACCCAGCAGGAAGATATTGCAATTGGTTCGCCCATTGCTAATCGCAACTATAGTGAAATTGAAGGATTAATTGGCTTTTTTGTCAATAGTTTAGTGCTGCGTACTGATTTATCAGGGAACCCAACATTTAGGGAACTGTTGAGTCGTGTACGAGAGGTAGCGCTGGGAGCCTATGCTCACCAAGATTTGCCCTTTGAGAAGCTGGTAGAAGAACTGCATCCTGAGCGCAGCTTGAATCAAAATCCCCTGTTTCAGGTGGTGTTTGCGCTACAAAATGCCCCTATGACAGCGCTAGAACTACTAGGATTAAAACTTAGCCCGCTGCAATTTGTTGATACTGAGACAACGCGGTTTGATTTGGAATTCCACCTGTGGGAGCGAACCCAAAACAATGGCGTCGGGGTAGACTCTTCAGAAGGAATCAGTGGGTTCGTGGTGTACAGCACTGATTTATTCGATTCAGCTACGATTAACCGAATGCTGGGGCATTTCCAAATATTACTAGAAGGTATTGTTGCTAATCCAGAACAACGAATTGCAGATTTAACCCTATTAAGTGAATCTGAGTATCATCAATTGTTGGTAGAATGGAATACGACTCAAGTAGAGTATCCCAAAGACAGATGTATTCATCAGTTATTTGAGGCTCAAGCTGAGAAAAATCCTGATGCGATCGCACTAGTTTTTGAAGATAGAAGCCTTACCTATCAAGAGTTGAATCATCGCAGCAACCAACTCGCACATTACTTACACAAACAAGGAGTTAGTGCAGACGTTTTAGTTGGGCTTTGTGTCGAGCGTTCTGTAGAAATGGTAGTCGGAATGTTGGGTATCCTCAAAGCAGGAGGAGCCTATGTCCCCTTAGACCCTAGCTATCCCCCTGAGCGCTTGGGCTTGATGCTTGAAGATGCTCAAGTACCAGTTTTATTAACTCAGCAGCAGTGGACTGAGTGTTTGCCAGCGCATAAATCACAAGTTATTTATCTGGACAAAGATTGGGATACTATAGCCCAAGAAAGCGAAGAGAATCTTACTAGCAACGTTACAGCAGAAAATCTTGCTTATATTATCTACACCTCTGGCACGACAGGAAAGCCGAAAGGAGTTCAAATTGAACATCGTGGACTTTTAAACCTAGTATTTTGGCATCAAAAAGCATTTGAAGTTTCACCCCTTGACCGAGCCACACAGATAGCAGGCGTTGCCTTTGACGCTTGTGGGTGGGAAATTTGGCCTTATTTGAGTGCAGGAGCTAGCCTTTATTTTCCCAATCATGAAACTCGGCTATCACCGGAAAAACTGAGAGATTGGCTCATAGCAAAAGCGATAACGATTAGCTTTGTCCCAACTCCTTTAGCCGAAAAACTGTTGACATTAGATTGGTCTAACAACGCCACTTTGCGACTATTACTCACAGGAGGGGACAAACTTCATCAGTATCCTTTGACTTCCCATCCTTTTCAGGTAGTGAATAATTATGGGCCAACTGAGAATACCGTTGTCACCACATCTGGTACTGTTCCTGTTAGAGAGCAAATCGATCCCCCCAACCCCCTTTTAAAAGGGGAGATTGCAGATGTAGCACCTGCAATTGGTCGTCCTATCGCTAATACTCAAGTTTATGTTTTGGATCGATATTTGCAACCTGTACCGATTGGCGTTGCTGGTGAGTTGTACATTAGTGGTGATGGACTGGCGCGAGGATATTTAAACCGTCCCGATTTAACGACTGAGAAGTTTATTTTCAACCCTTTCACAGATTTCGGATTAGAAAGTAGCGGTAAGAATTCAGAATCTTCTGAAACTATTAACTTTGAATATGAATCTGATAATCCAAAATCCGATCCCCCCCTTAAAAAGGGGGGCATCCAAAATCCAAAATTGAGTCGTCTTTATAAAACAGGCGATTTAGTTCGTTATCGTCCCGATGGCAATATTGAATTTTTAGGTCGTCTCGATGAACAAGTGAAGATTCGCGGTTACCGCATCGAGTTGGGGGAAATTGAGTCAGTGCTGAGTCAGCATCCAGCAGTGCTGCAAACGGTGGTGACGACTCGTGAGGATATACCAGGCGAAAAGCGTTTAGTAGCTTATGTTGTGCTGAGTGCTGGATATGATGAGTTGAAGGTTGAAGGTGAACAAGAGTTGAAGGTTGAAAGGTCAAAGGTTGAAGGTTCAAAACAATCTACCAATCTTCAGCCTGCAACCCAGATGCAATTGCAAGATGAACAGGTGTTGCAATGGCAGATGCTCTACAACGAGACTTATACTCAACCTGCTGACGATACCAATTCCACCTTTAATATTGTGGGCTGGAATAGTAGTTACACCAATCAGCCGATTCCAACAGAACAAATGCGGGAGTGGGTGAACCACCAAGCTGCACAGATTCTCTCTTTGCAACCCAAGCGAGTGATGGAAATTGGGTGTGGGACGGGTTTATTGCTGTTTAAGATTGCGCCTCACTGCACTCAATACTGGGGAACTGATTTCTCGCAGGCGTCACTCGACTATATCCGGCAGCAATTGGCAAAGCAAGAGTTACCTCAAGTAACGCTGTTTGAGAAGATGGCGACTGACTTTGATGAAATTGAGGCAGAAACGTTTGATGCAGTTATCCTCAATTCGGTAGTGCAATATTTTCCTAGTATTGACTATCTTGTGCGCGTGCTAGAAGGTGCACTGAAGGCTTTAGCTCCCGGTGGCTTCATCTTTATTGGAGATGTGCGTAATCTCCAACTGTTGCAAGCGTTTCATGCCTCAGTGCAACTCTATCAAGCAGAACCCTCCCTCACCTGTGAGCAGTTGCAGCAACGGGTACAAATGCAAATGTTTCAGGAAACGGAGCTCGTTATTGAGCCTGCTTTCTTCAAAGCATTAAAGCAGTATTTTCCTCAGATTAGCGATGTACACATTCAGCTAATACGAGGTCGCCATCATAATGAGATGACTCAGTTTCGATACAATGTGATTCTTCATATTGGGGCTGAAACTGACCCCCCCAACCCCCCTTATCAAGGGGGGAGCGAGACAAATCTGCC
>JBFLZA010000371.1:0-9048 GCA_040756535.1 Cyanobacteriota bacterium | reverse complement strand
ATTGTGCATCACTAGCACCCCGAAGCTCTTGATCAAAAACTTTGAGACTTCCTTGCTCAACAGTACGCAACCCTCCAATCATCGTTAGTAAGGTAGTTTTCCCAGAGCCTGATGGCCCAGACAGAATAACAATTTCTCCAGGTTTAATTTCTATGTTAATATTACACAAAACTTTTCTGCGTAATCCTCCATGACCAAAGTATTGATTGAGACTTCTAATAGAAACAAGCGATTTTTGCAACATTAGCGGATACAATGCAACAAATTTAATGAATTTTGTAAATTGCAAATTTTAAAAAATGTCGGCCGGATCGGCTTTACGAAGACGCCGCACTGCAATAAAACCCGAAATCGCACACATTAATATCGTCAAAACCAGTACTAATAAAGCTCGGCTTAGTGTCATATCGATGGGGAGAGAGGTAGATTTTTTTGCTAAATCATATAATCCTAAACAGAGAGCGAATCCAGGAATATAACCTAAAATTGCTAGAATAATTGCTTCTTGAAAAACCACAAGTTCTAAATATAAATTTTTATATCCCATCGCTTTTAAAGTTGCGTATTCTGATAAATGTTCTGAAACATCTGTATAAAGAATTTGATACACAATAACTGTACCAACAATAAATCCCATACCTACCCCTAAAGAAAAAATAAATCCAATGGCTGTACTGGTTTGCCAGTAGGTTTTTTCAAAATCTATAAATCCTCGATAGTCCAAAACTTTAATATCTTTAGGCAAACTAGATTGTAGCTTTTTAAGAAAAATTTTAGCATCGGAACGAGGCTTAAGCTGAATTAGCCCAATATCAATTTCTCCTAATTTACGCTCAGGAAATACACGAAGAAAATTTAAGTCACTCATGATTATATTTCCATCAGCTCCAAAGGAAGGGCCTAGTGTAAACAAACCAACAACGTTGACTCTTTTTCCACTTAACTCAGTAATAATAAGATTTCCCTGCTCGACTTCTTTGGCAATAGACCCATACTCTAGACGAGAAGCGCGATCAAATAAAATATTTTCCTTAAGCTTAAGTTGATCTAGATTTTGCCCAACTTCAGGAAATTTAAAAACAGAAGTTGCTGGCTCGAAGCCATAAACGTATATTGCTCTAAAGCTTCCATTGTCAGGATTTCTCCATTCTTTAAATCCTACATAAATCGGGTTAATTGATTCAACTTCGTCAAGGCTTAAAGCTTGATATAAACGACGCCAAGAGAAAGGTTTCATATAAGGTAGAGACCGAGAGCGAGTACTGATGATAAATAAATCTCCTTGTAAATTCTGATGGAGTCGTGTAGCGCTATCATAAAGAGCAGATTGAAATCCTAATTGTAGAAACATGAGAATCACGGCAAAGGCAATACCCGCTAAAACAATAAGCAGGCGAGTTTTTTCTCGGCTGAGTTGCAGCCATGCTAAAGGGATATCAAACATTATTATCCTCAGCTTTTTCAGGTTAATTTATGTGGATGAAAAAGATTTTTTTAGGCAGCATTTAAATATCGATCGCCACCTTAACCTGTAAGTTGGTTAACGCAGCAACTCTCTGACTATCTGTTGGATTGAGACGAATTTTTACCTCAACAACCCTAGCATCTACGTTGGCGGCCGGCTCAGTGCTTAAGACCTCTTGTGTATTCACCTGTAGTCCAATTTGAGTGACTGTGCCGTCTAGTTTGCCTGAAAAGGCATTGCTAGTAATAGTCGCTTTTTGACCCATCTTTAGTTTACTCACGTCTGATTCATAAACTTCTGCAACTACATTCATTTGATCGGTTTGCCCTAAAGCAGCAATTCCTTTATTGCTAATCGTTTCTCCAGGCCGGGTATAAATTTTTAAAATTTGCCCATTGATAGGAGAGCGGATATAAGCTAGATCTAAATCGGCTTGAGCTTTAGCAACATTAGCGATCGCCTGATTCACTTCAGCTTGAGCAGCTTGCACATCTGTAGGACGAATTTCAGCAATTTGCTCCAGGGTGGCTTGGGCTGCCTTGATTTGTTGTTGAAACGTTGCTTCAATCCGGTTGCGATTCACTTTAGCTTCATTGAGATGCTCTTGAGCCGTTTTCAGAGTTAGCTGCTTACTATCTAATTGAGACGCTGGAACTGCACCCTCTTGGAACAACTGATGATAGCGTTGATACTCGATTTGAGCGTTATTTAACTCCGCTTCTAGCCGTGCAATCGTTTGAGCTTGAGCGGCAAGCTGTCCTTGCAACTCCGCTTCTAAGCGTGCAATCGTCGCTTTTTGAGCTTTAAGTTCTCCTGTTTTTGCTCCAGCCTTGACTTGAGCAAGATTGGTTTGGGCTACTTTGACTTGTTCTCGAGCCAGGTTGAGAGCCGCTTGGAGATTTTTATGGTTATCCAAACTAGCAATCTCTTGCCCGATTGTAACTTTGTCGCCCTCCTGCACCAGAAGTTTGGCAACTCGACCCGCTCCCAATCCATTCAAGGCAGTAGGAGCAGATAAGTAAACAACTTCTCCTTCTGGTTTTAAATGTCCTAAAGCAGCAACGGCTCTAATTTGGGGAGTAGCGCTTACAAGATTTGATGAGACTGGAGTACTGCGTTGGAAGTGAAAGACATATTGGAAAATAGCTCCGCTAAAGGCTAGGCCTGTGACAACGGCAGCAATAATAAGCCATCGTCCTGAAGGCTTCAAAAATGATTTATTTTCAGAGATCAAATCAGGCTTCATAGCAGGTTGACTGAGCCTCCCTGATAGTTTTCAGTGTTTGCAGATCAGAGGTTTCCATATAGCAATTACAAAGGTGCGATCGCATTCTCTTCAAAGCGGCTCCGTTCGTGTAGTGGTGAAGGCACAAGGAGAGCGAGACTATGCCTCAGTCCCTCACTATCGAAGCTCATCTGAGTTTAGAAAACCTAGAAACGTAGTATCGTTAAGCCCAAGACCCAATAGAACACACTCGCTACCCAATGCGATCGCTGGCGAGCACGAGGGTTCCTAATACAAGAGATGACACTAGTGATGGGCTACTGTGCAAAGGCAATCCGCCAAATTGCCTTATCTGTTCATTTCCCTATCACTTTATTAATCGCAAGTGTACCCGCTTAGATGCATAATAGCTTAGCACTAACCTAATGAGTTAGGTTAACCCAATTTGAGTGAAATTTTCTAGTGACTGAAAGGGTTTTGGTGCTGCCAAACCTGTTCTAGCTTCTCGAAAAGCTTAACTTAATCCTTAACTCCCCGATCTTCGCTGGCTAAAACCAGACAGACTTGGAATACTTGACAATGAAAAGACTACTGCATAAGGATGAGGGCGCAATAACATGAGCAATGATGAAGACATCACAGCTTTCTAGAAAAATGACAAATTACGTTTGTTGAGTACAAGACCCTAGACCCGGTTACTCTATTTTTCCGCCAATGTTAGCGAAGCCAACGCAGCACAGCGACTATTTTCGATTTGTTCCCTAATTGACACTAGGGGCTTGCAACTGTTTAGTTTCCCATCCAAAATCCAAAATTGGTTCGATCACGGCTGGTATATCAGCTCTGCCCCTTAGATAAAGACTACTGAATCATTTTTTGCTCGTTGGATTAGCTGTAGCTAATTGAATGGCTAAATGAGTTACTTCGTTCCCTAACCTGTAAGCAAACCCTTTTTAAGGGAGCCAACGATTTTCAGTAACATCTCATAAATTTCTGCCCAAAAATCAACAAATTAACGGTTTGTAGTAAGTTGCTTCACGTTAAGTTCGGTTAAATTCTCCTGATAAAACTGAGCTTAAACCCCAGGGAAGCAAGGATTTGAAGATATTGCTCAGGGAGAATGAAATGACGATTAATTTGGATTACTCAAGCGACATCAAACATAAAGTTTCGACTTTGGTAGACCTGCTGAGCTACAGAGCGCAACATCAGTCTGACCAAACCGCTTATACCTTTTTGCAAGATGGGGAAACACCAAGCATTACGCTAACGTATCAAGAATTGGATCAGCAGGCAAGAGCGATCGCAAGTCAGCTTCAGATCATAAATGCCACGGGTTCTCGTGCCTTGCTACTCTACCCACCCGGACTGGACTTCATTGCTGCCTTCTTTGGGTGTTTGTATGCCGGGGTTGTCGCTGTCCCCGCTTATCCACCTCGACGCAATCAAAATATGTCTAGGTTGCAGGCAATCCTAGCAGATGCCAATGCGGCAGTAGCACTCACCACGACATCCCTGTTGGGCAATATAGAGAGTCGCTTTGCCGAGAGTCCAGAATTGTGCGAGTTGCACTGGCTAACCACAGATGACATTACCAGCGACCTAGCAGTGGCATGGCAGGAACCGAAACTAACCAGTGATACTCTGGCTTTTCTCCAATACACGTCCGGCTCTACAGGTACACCGAAGGGTGTCATGGTGAGCCACGGCAACCTTTTGCACAATTCGGCTTTAATTCATCAGTCTTTTGCAGATACGCCCAATAGCCAGGGTGTAACCTGGTTGCCACCCTACCACGACATGGGATTGATTGGGGGAGTGCTGCAACCCCTATATGTCGGTGCCCCAATGAGTTTGATGTCAGCCGTCGCATTTATGCAAAAGCCGTTCCGCTGGCTGCAAGCGATTTCCCGCTACAAAGCGACGACTAGTGGTGGCCCGAATTTTGCTTATGACCTTTGTATTCGTAAGATTACACCTGAACAACGGGCGAATCTGGATCTAAGTAGCTGGGAGGTGGCTTTCACCGGAGCTGAACCCGTCTATGCCGAGACGTTGGAGCAGTTTGCAGCTATGTTTGAACCCTGTGGCTTCCGACGGGAGGCATTTCACCCCTGCTACGGGATGGCTGAAACAACGCTGATTGTTTCCGGAGGTTTGAAAACAGCGCCACCCATTATTCGCTCAGTTGATGGGGCAGCACTCGAACAAAACCGGGTGGTAGCCGTTGCCAAGGAGCGGGAAGGTACTCGAAAAATTGTTGGTGTTGGTAGGAGTTGGTTAGACCAGAAAATCACGATAGTTGATCCCGAATCCTTAACCCCATGCCCAGAGAATAAAGTAGGAGAGATTTGGGTGTCAGGGCCGAGTGTGGCTCAGGGCTACTGGAACCGACCTGAGCAAACGGAACAGACTTTCAATGCTTATCTGAAAGATACGGGTGATACAGCGGTAGCAACGGCAGGAGAGTCTAACGCAACAGAACGCAGTTTGGGGCCATTTCTACGCACAGGGGACTTAGGCTTTTTGCAAGATGGCGAGTTGTTCATCACAGGGCGGATTAAAGATGTCATCATCATTCGGGGGCAAAACCATTATCCCCAGGACATCGAGCTGACGGTAGAGAAGAGTCATCCAGCCTTGCGGCCGGGTTGTGGGGCAGCATTTGCGGTACAGGTAAAAGGTCAAGAGCGAGTGGTGGTTGTTCAGGAAGTGGAGCGGAGTTACCTGCGGAAGCTGAATACGAATGAGGTAGTCGGGAATATCCAAAAGGCTATAGCAGCCCAGCACGCTCTACAGATTTATGCCACGGTACTGGTGAAGACAGGGAGTATCCCGAAGACTTCGAGCGGTAAGATTCAGCGCCATGCCTGCCGGTCTGGGTTTCTAGCTGGAACGTTGAATGTTGTGGAAGATTGGAGTGAGACTCCTCAGGGCAAAGTAAAGTTCCTACATCTACAGGCTGACGTCGAATCCATGCTACAGGAACTATCAATAGCGAAACAGCTATAACTGCCACATTGCTATTGAGTCGGCTGATGGCATAAGAAGTAGTTACTTTCCTCATTTTTTGGTGAACCAGGGTGTAAATCGGAGGAGAGACAGTGACCACAATTTTGGTGATTGAACATGAATTATGTACCCGAAACCTTTTTCTTAAAGCACTTAAAGCTAAGAATTTCTACACAATCGGTGCTGAAAACGGTCGAATTGGTCTGCAACAGGCATGGGAACAGTTACCCGATTTGATCATTTGCGGCACTACGATGCCGGAACTCGATGGTTACAACGTTTTAACAGCGCTACGCCAAAACCCTACTACAGCGATTATCCCCTTCATTTTTGTCACAACCAAGGCGACTCGGACTGATCTCCAAAAAGCCATAAAGTTGGGAGCGAATGACTATCTCACCAAAGCCTGTACCGTAGAGGAGTTACTCAAAGCAGTTACAACCCAATTAGAAAAACAGGCTTTTCTCCGGCAGTGCTACACTGCACAGCCGCAACTTGTTCAAAAAGCACTAGGCACTGATACTCAGTTGCGGTCAACCCTAGTGGATAGAGAAAACAAGGGGGACAAGGGAGAGAAAGTATTATGTACGAACGCAACTGCGTATGAGACTCTAACTCGAGCAGCTGCCTCTCCGTTAATCTTTCCGTCTGACGCCAAGTTGAATAAGGTCTTCCGTTTCATTGAGGCGAATTATCACCAATCCATTACTCTCGGTGATGTGGCTCAGGCAGTGGGTTACTCCCCAGCCTACTTGACTCACTTGACACGACGCCAGACAGGACAAACCGTGCAACGCTGGATTATCGAGCGCCGGATGGCAGCAGCACGTTCCTTGCTCCTAGAAACCGACCAGATAGTGGAGCAAATTGCGATGAAAGTGGGATATCACAATTCGGTTCATTTCTTCCGCCAGTTTCGCCAATTTCACGGGACAACTCCCCAGGCATGGAGAAGCTCGCATCGCAACTAACACCGAGCACCAACAAGAACGAAAAAATTGTTAGTCCTATCAAAAGATTGTTCATTGTCACCGCATCTGGGATCTTATAAGCTTCTTTTAAAAGGAGTACCGTTGGAACTAGGATTAACAACTAGACGGTATGCATACAGCAGAAGTCTCAGAGTCAGAAGTCTCAAAGTCAGAAGTAAAACAGGCTTTATACATAACGAAGAAGACCTAGTTTATGTACTTCACCAAGTTGAAATCTGCTGTTAGAAACTACCCGTCTAAAAGGGTTCAGTCAATCGGACGGGTGAAAGGAAGCTAAGTTTTGTGTGATTCTTGTCATTTTTTTGAACTGAAATAGGGCTTATACACTCCTGTAAAAAGTGGGAAAAATCTTGGTAGTTCAGATTAGGTTTTATGGCATCAACAAGGGTCATCTTAGTAGGATTGCAGCCAAACCTACGTTCTTTCCGATTCTACCTTCAAGTTAGTAAAAATGCTCAAAGTGCTATCGCACCGCTTCGCTAACACTCGCAACTTGCGGAATAAAAATCGCCCTTTCTTAGCTCCTGAATCCTGAATCCTGATTCGGAGACTCTATTTCCCATACAGTTTTTCTAGAATGTCAGCATCGTATAAATGGCTCCACTTTATGGCGAAATTTCCTTAGCGCTCAGTACAATCAAAAGCCATAAAAGAGTACAAAATCAAACCAAATCTAACCCACAAAATTCTAGATTTTTCAAGGTAAAATGTCTAAAATTTCGGAAAATACCAAAGAAAATACTTGCAAAGAACTGCCGTCGGCAGCAGAAATCCAAGCTTGGATGGCTTCCTATCTAGCTCACTTGCTAGCACTTGAAACCGATGAAGTCAACGTGTCAATTCCCTTCGATCGCTACGGTTTAGATTCCTCAGTAGCTATTGGTTTAACTGGCGATTTGGAGGATTGGCTAGAAAGAAAACTCGATCCAACTCTCCTGTACGATTACCCCACTATTGAGGCTTTAGCTCAGCATTTGGCTGAGGAATTCCAAGTAAAGGTTGAAGTCTGACATATAAGGTAAGCTGTCAATCCTAAAATTTCACGTTTAGCTATTAAGTAATTGTTGACCTTCTGGCATACAGTTGCACTCTTACACTCTCAGGAAAACATTATGACAGATACCATCAGAATACCGGAGCTAGACAATGAGTTTTCCAGTCAATCTGAGGGAAAGACAAAGAAGCATCTCAAATTGACAGGAATCAATTATCGGCGCAATACTGAGTCCGACTACACCGAGAAAATCGAGGAACTAGATAAGCACTTCGATTACCAGAGCAATAGCGATGATTATTGGAGTGAACCAGAGCTTTCTCTACTTTACGGCACCCCACTTTACGAACAAGCTTCTCCCACCCAAAAAAAAGCGCTCAATCACCTTTATTGGGCTACGCAGTATAACCAAACTGCAGCGACCGAAGCGAATGCCGTACTTTATAATCAGGTGACGGCTGGCGTTTTCTCCATGATTGGGGGTTACGATATCCTCTGCAAAGAGCTAGATTTGGAAACAGCACAGGAACGTCACCACATTCATGCGTTCCACATGATGGGTTACAAAACAAAAAAGGCTTTGCTAGGTTCATCGTTTCATGCTTCGATTCAGGGGAAGTCGTACAACAACAATGATTCGCGTCGAGGATTAGCACTCGGACAGTCATCGAGTAAGAGTGAAGCGAGGCACCAGAGTACAGCACAGAACATGGCGCGATCGCAGATTTTCACCTTCAATTGGCAAAGTTCCCCCTTGTCAGCGTTTCAAGACTCCGCCTTGCGCTTCGTCACCAATAAAGTGTTGCTCAAAAACCAAGCACAGTACTACTCCCAATATTTAAGGGAATTAGAGGAGAAAGGCGAACCAATTCCCGCTCAAACAACTGGTTTATTGGGGCAATTAGCACCTCGACCTTTGCTACAGTTTTTCACCTTGAACTGTGGAACTTCGCCCTTCTTAGCGTGTCTGTTCTACGTCACGCGCTTTATGGCGAATATGCTGATCAAGAATTACGAATACCGCTATTCCCAGTATTACCGGGAATTGGAAAAGAAAGGCGAGTTTATTCCAGCCCCACTCGCTGTTTCCCATTACCATATGATGGATGAAGCGTTTCACACGACAACATCCCAGCTCATCGCTCAAGATTTGTACAAGGACTTCGCGAAACCAACAGCATACGAAACATTCTTAGCAAATCTGACAATTTATAAGGCGCAAAGTGTCGGTCTAAGCGGTCTTTCTGGTGGGATACCCGCTATATTCCGAAGTGATGATACGTTCATTCTCTCCTTTTACAGGCTGCTACAATCTCCTGTATTTGATATGTCTGACCAAGAAGCACTTCAGTGGCTTGGG
>JBFLZA010000370.1:0-9062 GCA_040756535.1 Cyanobacteriota bacterium | reverse complement strand
CGATGGTGATGTGCAGAGTTTGGGTGACCTCGTTAGGCAATTTACCACAGGCGTTGAGCAATCAAATCAAGTCTTTGAGCGGGTTCAGATGGCTACGGGTGGAGCGATGCAAGCGGGTGAAGCAGTCGCTCACTTCAGTCAGGAGATTGTTGAGGCGGCTCAAACCACTGCAACTGTGATGCGAGATATTGCTGGACTGGCCAACGAAACAGCAAAACTAACTCAAATCGCTAGAGAGCGATCCGATCAAATGGATCTGCTTTCTGCTCAATTACTTCATACTGTTCAATTCTTCCAGTTACCATCCGCAATCGAAGATGCCCATGAAGACCAAACAGAAAGCGATCGCACTTTAACTGTTCCTGCCCAAGAAATCTCTTCCAACGAAGTCCTCCAAGCCTAATATCAATTACTTCAATGTTTGCAACAGATACTCGCTCGCCTCTAGCCTCCTTTTTAAGGGAGGGAAACAAAATTCAGTTTTAATACCAAGTTGCGTTCAAATGTAGCAAATTCATTTTCTGGAGCGTCCGGAGCGTCTGGGCGTCTGTTTCAGCTACTACTATGAGCTGCAACTCGGTATAAGTCCCCATTTTTAAAGGGGATGCAAGGGATATCTCCAAATCTGTTGCCTTCTTTTTTCTATTTGATATCACTCAATTTCTTGAAGGTGCTGGATTTCTCCCGCTATCTAAGGTCACTCATCTCGGAAATACTCTATGGCAAGCCTCCAAACTAAACCGACTGTCGTTTCTCAGCTCCAGGAAACTCAACTTGATGCGGCTTCAGCGCAGTCACACACCTCCAGATCGCCACTGTTGCGTATTCGGCATCAGGTCAGCATTCGTGTCTTGGTTGTAGCGTCGTTTGTGGTGCCAATGGTCACCGCTGTAGGACTCACCGGCTGGCTTTCGATTCGCCAGGGTCAGCGGGCAGTGCATGAGATGGCTGGACGGTTACAAACTGAGGTCAGCAATCGCGTCTCAACCCATCTTGAATCTTACTTGAGTGTCCCTCATCAGCTCAATCAAATTAACCTAGATGCGGTTGAATTGGAAGCGTTAGACTTGCAAGACTTTGAAAAGCTGGGGAAATACTTTTGGAGACAAATGAAAGTCTTTAATATTGGCTATAACAACTATGCCAATAGTAAAGGCGAGTTTATTGGAGTTGAACGTTTGGATAATGGGAATTTGTTGATTAATGAAGTTTCGCGTTCATCCACCCAAGGCAAGCTGTACGTTTACCAAACCGATAATCGTGGCAATCGTACAGCATTAAAGGAGACTAAGACCTACGATCCTAGAACAGAAGCCTGGTATTCTGAGGCAGCACGAGTAGGTCATCCTCTTTGGACTGAGATTTATCAATGGGAAGATAAGCCAGAAGTTTTGTCTATTTCATCGAGCTATCCAGTGTATGACAATGACAAAACATTCCTTGGTGTGATTGGAATTGACTTAATCCTCTCGCAGATTAGTAATTATCTCAACAAGCTAGAAGTGAGTCCTTCTGCAAAGCTGTTCATTGTAGAGGGAAATGGTTTAATTGTTGCTAATTCAGGAAAATCGCGGCCCTACACCCTAGTAGGTGGTAAGCCCCAACGACTTCAAGCTGAAAATAGTTCTGACGGAGTGATCAGTGCCGCCGCTCGATACATCAAAGAATCAGTGGGTGGGTTTGAGAAAATTCAGACCAAGCAACTGTTAAACTTCAAGTTTCAGGGAGAGCGACGCTTCGTAGAGGTGACACCCTGGAAAGATCAATGGGGATTGGACTGGCGGATTGTGGTAATCACCTCAGAGTCCGACTTCATTGAGCAGATCAATGCCAACACGCGCAACACGATCGCGTTGTGTGTATTGTCTCTACTGGCTGCCACCTTTTTGGGTTATATCGCATCCCGCCGGATTACAGATCCGTTAATTCGGTTAAGCCAAGCGTCTCAAGCGATCGCGGCTGGAGACCTGAACCAAACCCTGGATGTGAAGGGTTTTGGAGAATTGGGCATCCTAGAACAATCCTTTAACCAGATGGCGCACCAATTGCGAGAGTCGTTTACGGCGATCTTAGAGATCCGCAAAGACTTAGAACAGCGAGTTGAAGAACGGACGGCGATCTTACAGGAGGAGAGCCAAGCGTTACAGGAAGAAGTCGAACACCTACTCGATGTGATTTCCGCTGTTGAGGGTGGGGACTTAACTGTAGAAGCCGAGGTGAGTCCTCGTGTGACGGGACTGGTGGGAGATACATTGAATCGCCTAGTTGAGCGGCTAGGACAAGTAATGGCGATCTTTTTACGCTCCGCTTTTCGGGTGACTCAGGAAACTGAAGACTTAGAACAGTTGGCGGTTGATGTGGCCCAGAGTGTAAGAGAGCAAATTCAATGGGTTGCTCAAGTGCAAATGTTGATGGAAAAAGTTAACGACCAAGCTCAGGATGCGGCGTTGCAGGCCGTTGCCACAGGTGAAGCCGTCCAATTAACACAGGCAGCCATTGACCAAGGGCAACAGGAAATTACGGCGATGAGCAAAGGGATTGAAGGGCTACAGCGAGAAAGCTCAAACATTGTCAAACGAACTGAAACCCTAACCAATTACGTTGAGCTAGCCACTCAGTTCGTGAAAGATCAGCAACGGATTACAGCCATGTCACAAGTACTCGCGGTGAACGCTTCCAGGCTGGCGAACCGGGCTAAGACACAGCAAGATCCGACACAAATGGCGGTGATTACTAGTGAATTTGAGGTGATCTCAGGACAGGTGAATCAGTTGGCAACCCAAACCAAGCAAAGCTTGATTGTGCTACAACAACGAACTGACCAAATTCAAACAGTGGTATCTGGACTCAACCATGATGTCCAAGAAATTAGTCAGCAGGTTGGCAACTTCACCGTTGGCGTAGAGCAGTCCCAGCAGGCATTTAACACAATTTTGTCAGTGAGTGAGCGAGTGGCTCACATGGGTCAGCAAGTGACACAATCTAGTCAGGCGATCGCTGATGCTGCCCAAACGACCTTGCAATTGGTTCACTATATCTCTGACATCTCTGCTGAAACATTTAATCGAGCGGGTATGACGAGAGAACAGGCTCAACACATAGAGCAATTAGCTCGAACTTTACTGCAAAATGTTGAATTTTTCCAACTGCACCCCGAACAGCATCCGCTATCGGATAGGTCTGAGCCACCTGTTCTTGCTTGTACACTCGCCTTGGCTGACAATAACCCTCACGAAAATTAGCCACTATAACCGCTAGTTATTGGGCTTTCAGCTACAGGTTCAGTTCAATCGAACTCTCGAAAATTAGCCTAGAGTCCTTGTCGAACCTGAACTGAAGTTGAATTTCTACAGATGTCTAAATCGTTTCTTTAGAATTTCTTTATTTTAATGATGCCGGTTCCAGAGATTAATTCTTCCTACAGCCCTGAAGCGCTGGCAGAGGCTCAATTACAACAAGAGCTAAACGATCTGTTCATCATTGATACTCAAGACTATCTCCAAAAATATAATCAGATTGCTCAGTCTCTCCAATCCCAATCTTGGCGATCGGATATCCAAGAACTCTACCGTTGTATTCATACCATCAAAGGTGGAGCAGTAACCGTTGGGGCCATAGCAGTTCTACACATTGCGACAGCCTTAGAGGAGGTACTATCCGATTTACGCTATCTAGAGCTAGCTCCGCTCCTGAGCGATGGTCATCTGAGTCAAGCCTTGCTAGAGGCGGGAGAGTTACTGACGGTCACTGTTGAATTCCAGCAATCCGAGGAAGACGACCCGCTCCTTCAGCGCATCCAGGCGCTGCACGAGGAGATTCGGAAACGCTACCTGCCGCAGTGGAATGAGCTCAAACAACTTCATCAAGACTTTGCTGAACAAGGATTAGACCTTGTTGTGCTGGAGTTGGAAATCGTGTTGGAGCGATTACCCGATCAGGGAACGGTGCCTAATAGCACGCTCCAAACGGCACAGCAGACTCTAGAACAACTTGAACAAATTGGTGGAGAGTTGCAATTTGCTACAGGCTGGACCCAGTTGCTGAAGCAGGCGCAAACGTTGCTGAATCATCCAAAAAATTCGGTTTGGCGATTGCCCAATGGGCAGCAGCGAAGCCAATCGCCGTGGTTGCTTCTGTTTGAGGCACTCAAGACTTGTGCCAAGCAAGGCGGCAATCCTGTTTCCTTTGAGTTCGCCAGTTTTGATCCAAGTATGGACGAAGGGCTGGTTGCAGAGCAGCAATTGCCCCTGGAAATTATACCACAGGATGAGTCTGCTTGGTTAGATCCTGACTTACTGCCCCCATCCAACCTCTTCTCCCTGGAACCGAGCCAATCTGATGCGCTGCTTGATGAATTCAGTCAAACAGAAGCACTGGCTGATGTTGGAGCATTCCTAGATGCACTCAGCTCAGATGAAAATTCAACAGTTCCTGAAATCGCAGATTTTCTGGATGCCTTCCCACTGCAAGACTGGGCAGACCTGACTGAGGTTGAGAAACCCTTTGATGAACTTAAAACAGCTAGCGATCGCACCAATCCTGATCACGTTGAAGCATTCCTAGACCAAGACAATCCAGCAGACCTGCTTTTAGACTTTAGTCAAGTTCAGGAATGGCTAGATCAGACAAGTCAAGACGATTTTGTTGCTAATCCCCTCACTCAAATTCAGGAGCAAGATTCTGTTATTGATCAGCCACAAGCCCTTGAGTCTCCCCCTGCCGTTACTGATACAACCCAATCCAGCGACGAAAAGCCGAACAAGGCGCTGGAGACGGTTCAGATTCGAGTTCCCCTAGAAAAGCTCGATCAATCCGCGCAATACCTAGTAGAAACCCTACTCGCACTCCGCAGCACTCAAGGATTTTATCAAGCCCTGCAAAACCAGATCGTGCAGATTGTGACTCTCGCCCAGGAAAGTACTCAGGCGATCGCTCATCTCCGCCAGCTCCAGGATGACTATGTCCTTTTAGACCAATTGAGCCATAGGACACGAACCGCCTCACAAGGCCCTACCCCTGAACGCTATCGCCAGGGATACACCATCATCAATCGCTTGTTAGAGACTAGTTTGCGCTTGTCCGAAGTTGGGGCGGAGACTCAGAAAACATCACAGCAAGTCAGCCAGTTCCTGCGGAATGTCGATAATAATGTTTTGAAGCTGCAAAACACTATTGAGGATAGTCGGCTTGTCCCGTTCCAAAATTTGGGCTTCCGAGCCCGAGCAATTCTTCGAGACCTCACAACTCGCTATGGTAAACCTGCCCAACTAATTGTTCAAGGAGAACAAACTGAACTCGATGTCAACACAGCCCGAAAATTAGAACCCGTATTACTCCACTTAATTCGCAATTGCTACGACCACGGATTGGAATCTGCCTCTGAACGAGTCACCCAAGGTAAGCCTGAGCAAGGCACTATTACCCTATCCCTTCAGCGGCGGGGGAATCTATTCGAGTTTGAGCTGAAGGATGATGGGCGCGGGATTGATGCCAAAGCTGTTCAAGCTAGAGCAGAAGCTTTGGGATTACCCCAAAAAAGCACCCAAACACCTGCTGAACTTCTAGCCGTAATTTGCCAACCGGGTTTCAGTTCTCGGAGTCAAGTGAACGAGATTTCTGGACGTGGGATTGGTATGGATGTTGTTGCGGATCAAGTTGCTCGATTAGGGGGACGGTTAACGCTCCATACAGTACCTAGTACTGGGACAACGTTTCATCTAAAAATTCCGGTGCCTCGCCTGTTGGTCTCTTGTGTACTGCTACGCTCAGGAGATTCTACCTTTGCTCTTCCTGTTGATGACATTAAAACCATCAATCTATTGAGCAATTTGAATGTGTCGCCGGTTAAAGATTCTAACCCTGCCTTCTCATACATGATTGAGGATGAAACTGGATCGCGTCCTGCCTTAAACTTGCTCCAGTACTGGCAACCTCGTTCTGCCCCGCGCCCATTAACCGATACAACCGTTTGCCTCTATATTTATGGGGAGGAAGCCCAGCAAGATGTTTGGTTACTGGCTGACGAATTATTAGAACACTCTGACATCATCATCAATCCACTACCACAGCCACTGGTTGTACCCGACGGGTTAATTGGTGTGAGTTTACGGGTAAATGGGACGTTGTTCCCAGTTCTAGAAGCTCGCAAGTTGGCCCAACGGCTATTGTCCTCTCCCTCGCAGGCTTTTGATGCCCCAACTATACCATCATCAGCTCCTGAGGTTGAGGAAGTACATAATCTAGCTCAATCTATCCTAATTGTGGACGATGCTGCCTTGATGCGGCGGCGACTTGAAGCGACGCTGAATCCTTACGGCTATCTCACTCATGCCTGTACGGATGGACTAGAGGCATGGAATTGGCTGCAAGCTCATCCCCATCCCAATCTAGTAATCACGGATATTGAAATGCCGAATATGGACGGCTTTACATTGGTTGATCGATGCCGAAAAGCAGGAATCACAGTTCCCATTCTGGTGATTTCGTCACGCTTATCGGAGGAGTGGTTTGACGAGGCCAGGCGCTTAGGAGCAACTGATTATTTAACCAAAGGATTCTCTAGCATCGATTTAATCAAAAAAGTCAGTGTTCTACTTCAAACAGAGTCTCATACAGAGTTGCATTCAAAGGAATAACTTTCTCTCCCCCAGCTTTCCCAGCTTTCCCAGCTCCCCCAGCTTCCCCAGCTCCCCCAGCTTCTCAGCTCTTGCTATCTACTACATTTGAACGCAACTTGGTATCAGTAAAGCATCCGCTTCTTCCGAGTTTTTTGCCGATTCGGCATTAAGAGAGAACGATCAATGGGACTAACGTTTTCTACCTGAGTGAGAACATTAGTAGTGTGAGGATGGCTTTGAGTAGGGGATTGTACGGCCCTTGGCAATTCGATGCGGAAGGTAGACCCCTGGCAGACTTGACTCTCCACTTCAATAGTTCCTTGCATCAACTGCACTAAGGATTTTGTAATAGCTAGCCCTAAACCTGTACCCGCATACTTACGAGTGATCGTCTGATCAATTTGCCGGAATTCCTCAAAAATATGCTCTAACTCTTCTGGGGATATACCGATGCCTGTATCCTTGACCGTGATCGCTAAACGATCAAGGGAAAGTTCCTGAACCTCCACTTGTACGCTCCCGGTTTCGGTAAACTTAATGGCATTGGAAATCAGATTAACCAAAACTTGCCGCAGGCGGACGCTGTCATTAATCGCGTTGGTGTTTTGTAAGTCGGCTATAACGTGCAAGGCTAAATGCTTCTCTTGGGCTAAGGAGTGGAGTTCCTCACAGGTCGATCGCACGAGCGTTGCCACGTTAAAAGCTTCCAGTTTTAAATCCAGACGCCCCGACTCAATTTTGGAAAGGTCAAGAATTTCATTAATCAGCGCTAGCAGGTGTTTCCCATTACTGAGAATGCGTTCCAACATATCCGCTTGTTGAGAGGATAGAGGATGCTGACGCTGACGCAGTAGCAACTGGGAAAAACCAATCACCGCGTTCATGGGTGTCCGCAACTCATGAGACATGGTGGCAAGAAACTGGGATTTCAATCGTGCAGCTTCCAACAGTTGCACGTTTTGGAGTTGAAGCTGCTGCCTCTGGCTTTCCAATTCTTGGTTTTGCTGCGCCAGCCGTTCGTTTTGCTCTTCTAAGCGTTTTTCTTGTTCTTCCAAGGCTTTAATCATGCGAGCGTTGTCAATTGCGATCGCAGCCTGTTCCCCCACGGCTACTAACAAATTTCGGTCTTCTTCATCAAACGCATTGCGATCATGCCAATTCCCAACAGCCAAGACTCCCAGCCGTCCTGACTGCATCGGCTCACGAGGGGAGCGTAACACAGGAGCGTTAATTGCCACGGCATAAATCGCCGCAGGAGCCTTTTCTAACTGCCGCGATGTACAATCACTGCCCTGAATTAATTGAGCTTCGCCTGTCGCAAATACCTCAGAGAGCAACCCATTCTTCGGAGAGAACGTATCTTCTAGATGCAACGTCTCCACATCCACCCCAGCTGTGACCGTTAAAACCAGCCCATTGCATTGAGGATTGTTGAGCATAATAAAACAAAACTGAGCACCGGGAATCGCATTCGCCACGGCTCCCGCCATCTCCCGCAACAGCCCCGGCAAGTCAGTCAAGCGCTGGTTGAGTAAGTTGGTGAGTTGCTGTAGCGTTCGCAACTGCTGCTGCTGCTCTCCCAGAATTAAAATCGCCTGACGCAGATTCTCACTCGTTTCCTGGGTTTCGCGATAGAGCTGACCATTTTCCAGCGATAAGGCGGCTCGACGTGCGAGTTCATCAGCCAAAGCCAAGTCTGCTGGCCCATAGCGACGCCCCTGTTGAGTAGAGACAAAGGAGATCGCCCCTAATGTCCGCCCCCGCACGGAAAGCGGTATAATCATGTAAGATTTGAAATCCCGTGCATTAGGAATTAAAGATTGAGAAGACAGTTCAGAAGGGGGCTCTGAAGAAAAAGCCCCTTGTGTTCCTTGCGTCCAATTATCAATCCCCAGTCCCCAATTCTCAACCCATTCCTTACTAGCGATTTCCGGAACTAATTTTGCCGTTCCTGTCCGCAAGACTTCCATGACCGGATGTTCTCTATTGAGTTCGGGCCTATAGTCTTGCTGTAGCTGTTGCTCCTGCTTTTGCCGCCTATCTTTGTTCACTGTTGGGCTGTCCCAATTTATTGAGGTGGCTGGGGAGGATAAATTATCGCTAGCGCGATCGCTTTTGGGGTTCGCTTGAGCAATGCCAAGTCTACGCACCCCACCCTCTTCAACAATATCAATGAAGCACAAATCGGCAATAAAAGGCACGGCGAGTTTGACCAGACAAGCCAGTGTCTTTTCATAGTCTAAGGAAGCCGAAAGCAGAGCAGACGCTTCAGCTAAAAATCGCAGCGATTCTTCGGCCCGTTTACGCTCAGTAATGTCGCTGACGATCCCCGATATCCGAAAGGGGCGTCCCTGCAAATCCCGCCAAGCTTTACCACGAGCGATACAGTAGCGATATTCCCCAGAGGTATGCAAAAGTCGAAATTCAACCTCTAACTCAGCGTTA
>JBFLZA010000369.1:0-9068 GCA_040756535.1 Cyanobacteriota bacterium | reverse complement strand
GGGAGAGTGAAAAATAGTGCCCATTGATGCTGACATAGGGATAATACTCAGTTGACTTGTGAGGTTGAGGCAATTGTTCGACGCTTCATCCTGGTATAGCTGTTCTAAACAAGAGAGCGTTTTCTTCAAGTTCCAGTATCTTCGAGGGATGTATACGATAATGTTTGCGTAAACTCTAGCTTTTGTATAAGTTGACAAAAGCTGCCTTTGGCTCAGACAAGAGTCAAGTCACCGCACCATAAACAGATGCGCTTCTCTTCATTATTCATTGTAAGAAACCCTGGGCCAGGAAAGAAAATTTGAGAAGAATTGCAATCATTTGTGCCACTTCTTCAGATTGTCCAATCAGTAAGACCGTTTTTCGGGCTTCTACAGGGCATTAGCGGGTTTGCTCTCGATGCCAATTCTGCTTCTGAACCTCTTACCCACCAGTTGTAAGTCCTCATCAGCCACTCTAGAGGAGAAGTGCAAAGCAAACTTCTTCAAAACGTTGGCTTTCAACACTTTTCGGATTTAATCTCCTGCTCACTAACTATAGAGAAGTGAATTGACATGGCAAAACTCAGATTGATTTCCCTGTACTGTGAAAAGACCGAAGACAATGCTGGAGCAGACGAAGCTTATTTAGTGGTCAACGGACGCCAAGTTGGTGGTGTGAACAGCATTAATGACCGCGAGGGACGTGACCTCACCTATATTGAGCCCATTCTCTTTACTGGTTCCGCTGAAATTCGTCTTTATGATCAAGATACAGGCGTTTTTGATAAAGATGATTTTTTGGGAAGTCTGACAGCAACATCCGACCAAGCTGGACAAGGTGAACAACGGGGACGGTTCAACAAAGACGATGCTGACTATACCTTGACTTGGGAAGTGCTCAATTAACACAGATATTTTTCATGAGCGTCAGGCTCAACTAAAGCAAGCCCAGCGTAATGGCTGGGCTTTTTGCTGGAAGGCAATAGACCTCTTGCAAAAGCCCAGAATAACTGACTCCTGACTCCTGACTCCTGACTCCTAACTCGGAGACTCCTATTTTCAAGTTAGGTCTAATCTTGTAATCAAGGAAGGTAAGTTTGTAGCGCTAACCCTTCAATGTAACCTGTGATTAAGGCTGGCCAATTCGGCGCACCCACGCGCAGTACTGCTGTAATTTGGTAAATTTCTTCAGGAACTAGCCCAACTGCTGCTGGTGTAGCAATGGTTAATGTAGGAGTGTAGGTGAAGATTCTGGCAGATGTCTCCATCATGGTGTTGCCCAACTCCACTTTGGAGCTAACACCATAAGGGTCAGCAAAAAAGTTAATCTTAATGGATAAGCATAAAGGTACAAGTGCGATCGCACCCGGCCCCCCAAACTCAACGGTTACTCCTAGTGAAAATGGCTTATCTTGTCTGAGAATAGTTTCTGGGTACTCTGCATCAGGGTCAGTCGTGAACACATTTAGGTTGGAGAGATTGCAGGTGATGGGAGCAACATTGACTTGAGTACTCTTCATGGGAATGTCCTCAACTGTACAGGTTGTTGGATAGCCAACAAGAGAGGACAAATCAAACGAATTGATGTGCTTTTCCCGCTGCTAACCCAGCCCTGGCTGCTCTCCAACCCACAAAACAGTAGTCTGATTGCGGTATCGTGACCCATCTATATTTGATTTCCCCTCAAACACAGAGCTATTGTACTCAGTCTGTCAGTACAATGTCTTGATGTTCCACAGGTAATCTACCTGAGCGTCTAGACAACTTGAAGCAGTGGAACTTTAAAGTAGCCTAGAGTGGTGGGCGCACCTTGAAATTTTACGAGCACCTGCAAGCGGTACATCCCTGGTTCTAAAGTTATTTGGGCCAGTTGAGCGGTGTAAGATGTCTGCCTTTTAATCAGGGGACGAGGCTCTGTCTCACCTAAATAAGCGATCGCACCCGTAGAGCGATCGCGTGCATAAACTTGAATATAATACCTCATCCGCTTCCTTGGCATATCTCGCTCAGCCACCTCAGCTAAACTGAAATCTACTTCCAGTGCAAAAGATTCGGCACTGCTAATAATGTCTGGAAATAATCGGTTAGCATTCTCCACAACCATTGGCGTATCCGTTTGAGTGGGTTGAAATGCCCGTATTTGGGTAATCTCAACTGCCGCGATAGGAGATGTCGTCGCAGGATTTTCCATTTCAAGTTCAGGCTGCATTTCTTCCGTCAGGCGCTCCAATATCCACCCTTGGAGTTGCTGCATGTCAATGCCAGACCAGCTTTGAACGGTGTCAGCCTCTACAAAGTGAATTATTGTTTTTTGTTCCTCTACCTGTCCTGCAATTTTGCGAGACTGAAACTCCACTTTAAATGAGGCTAATGACTGCCATTCCTCTTCCCCTGTTACAGGTAAGAGGTTCCCTTCAGCTTCAGTTGATGCTGCTATCACCTGCGAGGATTCACTTTCCACAAAGGAGAGTTGGGAGGAAACTTCAGCTTCAGTTGATTGTGCTAATAACTGGGAGGATTCACTTTCTAGGAGAGGGTGTGGGGAAAGTTCATCAGTCTCTATCTCAGTTGATTCTACTATCAACTGGGAAGATTCACTCTCGACAGTGGAGGGAGAAGACGATATCTCATCCGAAGTTGCGTTCGTACATCGTACTTTCTCTTCCTTATCACCCTTGTCTTCCTTGTCCCCCTCGCCTTCCTTGCCTCCTTTGTCTTCTCTATCTATTATGTTTGATCGTAACTGAGTACCAGCTTCTGCATTAACTGATTCCACCGTCATTTGAGAAGATTCGCTCTGGACACTGGGAAGATAGCAGAAGGCATCAGATTCTGCCTGAGTTACTTCCACTATCGGCTGAGATAATTCACTCTTTTGAGCCGTAACAGAGGAAGGGAGTTCAGTTTCTTCTTCAACTGCTTCCACTGTGGGTTGAGAAGATTCATTTTGTTGAGTAGCCAGCGAGGAAGCTGGCTTAGTTTCTAAATCTAAAAATTCCACAAATTGCTGTAAGGCTAACCCAGTAGTAGCAAGTTCCCTAGCTTGAGCAATCCATCCTTTAATTTCTTTGCGAGAAATACTGTGCCATTCCGCCTTAATCCGCGATTCAATCTTATCAACTGAGAGACGAGCTAAGTCTCGAAACGTATAAACTTTAAGCGACTCTCTGAGCCATTGCTGTTTTGCGGCTTCAATGCCTCTAATTTTTGTCAAATCGTCGTATTTCTTGCCGTTTCCATTCGTTAGGTTCATAAGCGATGTAGTCATCTTGGCTTCTCCCTTTGTTCTGATGGGCAAACTGAACCCATTAATGGCAACTGCCTTTTACAATGATTTACCCATCTACTCGTCTTGATGAAAAAACTGGCAGGAATTAGTAACCTGCCAGTTTAATGTTTACTCCTGTTGGATGACAGTCCTCCGATTTCAGGAGTTCAGTTTAAGTACATCCTCAAGTTAGGCATTAAGGAAAGTTGGATAAACTTGAAGCAGAATTTCTTCAATGTAACCAAATCCGTAAATGTACTGGGCACAAGCATGGTTTGACGGGCCAACAGTAACTGTTGCACCAATTTCATACAGACCCGAAGTGAGACCGCCTTCCTCTGGAGTTCCTTCCCAAGAGATGGTGTACTTGAACACATCTTTTTCAGTCACGATGCTGGCTTTGATGTCTACTTCTTTTGCCGCTGCACCGTAGCCCTCGAAACCAAAATCGACGCTAACTGTTGTACCTAAGCACATCAGTAGTTTGCTCAGTGGGCTGCTGTTGAATTCAATATCAACGCTCACCACAAACTTCTCATCAGAAGCAACAATGTACTGTGATTGATGTAAGTCGGCTGGCGCTTGGTTGGTTCCTGCAACATTCAGGTTAGACAGCGTGAAGTAAACTGGGCCGAGAACACCTTTGGAGTAGGTTTCGCTGTCAGTATTTTGGGGAGAGGGTTGTGCACCATTGGTGGGGATTGCAGCGGATTTCATTAAGGAAGCACAAGACATTGCAGCAGTTTTTCCGTTAGCCATGATTAGTATCCTCTTGTTTGTTCAGGTTGTTGGATGAATGAACAAGCCTTTTTAGGATTGAGTTTTGAACCTTTTAGTTTCAGTTCATCTGTCCTTGGCTTGTCATGTCTGTATCATCGCAATGCTCCTCTTCCTTCAGCAGTACCCTCGATGGGTACTCTTGATTTAAAGGCTTAAATCAGTGCAATTTCTACTCATATATAGTGCGTATAAATGAGGTATGAAAGGTAAATAAGCATAGGCATACAGTAAGGGCACGGCGACGCTAAGCCCCTACAAATTATGTGCATTTCACTTAATTGAAAACTAATCAAACATCGCCTAACCAGCGAAAGGCGCGGCGTAACTCGGCAGTACCATTGGATTCATAGCAACGGCCATGAGCGAGAATGATTTTGTTGGGTTCCCACTCCAATATGCGCTTGAGGCAGGTGCGGGCTTGTTCTTTTTGGCCCCAGAACGTCATTCGCAAATCTAGGGGTGTTTTGCCATCAGGATCGACGTTACCAGCCAGTGGAAGCAGCCAACGCCACTGTTTAGCAACCTTTTCAGGCTCGAAGTTCTCAATTAAATCAGCGAGGATAAGTGTAGCGCTTTTGCGGTGGAAAAAGACTACTTCATCCATGAAGCGGCTACCGCGAAAGATTAACTGATCGATGTCATCTTTCCATTGGTGTGGAGGTTTATCGTTAAGTTCCTGATCGAAAGTAACCTCAATCTTTTGTTGCATTGCGCGATCGCATACACCGGGTGATGCCCATGTTATCGCTTCTGGATAAGCTTTCGCCCAAGTATTGATATGAGCATAATGAATTTTATTAGGGGAAATGAGGTGGCGTACTGGGCCTAACTGATCGATTTCGTCTTGGAGTTCTGGAGTTAATTCAATCGGTGAATGACACCACAACTCCCCACTTTTCAATCGCACAATCGTCATACGTGTGGAAAACGGGATGGCAAGTCCGTACATTGCCATCCGTACAATTGGCCCGTCAACAATCCAAATATCCTCATCAACCAGTTTGAGCGTATTAATTGGCTCATACAATTTGACAGGTTCGTAATTCATGGAGAAAGCTCCAATCGTGCGTTTTACACTTTTTCTTTGGGTGGCGGCGTGATGCCAAGCTTGGTAAGGTTCTGATCAAGTTCCCTGAGGAGTTCAAAGTCTGCTTCTGGCAAGGGGGAATTTGCACTTCTTTGTAAGTCTTCACCTACAGAAGGTTTCGTCTCAAGGAAGGCAAACGCCTGCCTAAACTGGCGTGGATTGGCTTCAATAGGCGCGTCGAAATGGCAGGGAATAATCCGTTGGAAATTCCAACTCGCTACCTTGTTCGCCCAATCAATCGTTTCCTTTGGTGCTCGGTTAAGAATCAGGGTTTGTAAAATTGGTGCCACAAATAGCCGTCCATTTCCTCGCAATGCATCGAATGACTGCTTCCAATTCCACTTCCACTTAAACGGAAACCAACCGAAATAGGCTTTTTTGGTACGATTTGGGGCTTTGAGCGCATCGCGTATTGATTGCCCCGTTTTCACCACCTCTAGCGCACTCGGCCGGAAGAAAAACGCAAACAGCGAAACGCGCTGCCATCCTTTACGGCGGTTTACTTCATTGTCCTCAACCACCTCAAAGGCATTATCCTTGGCATGGAACAGTAAGGAGTACGGGTCAAGTTGAACGATCGCAGGCGGTTCTTCTGGTACTCTCAGTACAGAGTCAGTCACCAGTAGCGTGTGCGATCGCTTATGCAAGAAAGCCACTTCCCCAAATCGCCCCGGCCCTAGTTCAATGGGGCCAAGGATTGCGTAATCAAAGTCATCAGCAAACGGTGCTGTGATACTGTACTTGGGGAGGATTTGAGTGCGTTTTGCAGGAAAACCCAGCCAACTCAAGGGGAGGTTTAGTGGAAAACTCCACTGGTTTGGGGCGACAAAAACTTGGGCGTTAGGAAAGCGTCTAGCGAAGGGGCCGACAAAGACTTTGTGTTCTAAACCGGAGATAGTTGGCAGAATAATGTACTTGACATCGCCATGCTGTTCCACCAACTCATTGAGGAGCTTGATACATTCTGGAGTAGGTGCGACAGGCGCATAGATTAGGAGGCCCCCTGCTTCCAGCTTCACAACACTCATGCGAATCGGCACGACAACGTAGAGAATGCCTTGCACCTGATCGAACGTCCAGATTGTATCCTTAACCACTTCTGTACGGAGTGTCTGCCGCCTACCGTATGGGTAGAGTGGTAAGGTAGGCCAGAACGGCCATGAAAAGTCACCAGGACGGATGCTCTGTTGCTCCTGTGTCTCCTGCGTTTTCATGCGGTTTTATCCACTCCACGTTTCTTGCCTAAATTCCCAACGCTTAAACTGTTTTACTCAAATCCCCAGTAGCTAGGTTTAGCTAAGGGTTGACTGAAGAATGTATCTATATAACTAGTCTCTCATGACAAGGGGAGATGAAGGATATCAGTTGCGATGCCGTTCCAGGTGGAGAGGATGGAGAGGGGACTGTGCGATCGCAAAATAGTTTAACGGTTTAGACTGCTGTGTTCAGTTTCCGCTGATTTCCACCAACCTCTCGCCTGATTGCAAAAGTTCGAGAGCATCTGGCAAAGTTGCAGTCAGGATTTCTTTGAGCCGTGCATTAGAGGTATTGCCACAAGTCAACCAAATGGCCTGTGGAGGTGGGCCATACCGTTCAACTAATTCGACAAAATCTCTATCTTTACTCATGACAACAACCCCCTGAGCTTTCGCCACCTCAAAAATTTCACGATCCTCTGCGTCTCTCAAGCCAAGATTGCGAACAGCTATAGTGGTTACACCGAAGGTAGCAGTGATCCAAGCAGCAAGAGCAGGCGATAGTTGGGCATCGAGCCAAATCGTCATGCTGCAAGCACTGGATGATCTAATTTGCGTGCTGCATAGAGTAAAGCCGCCTTAAGATCGTCCATTTCGAGGTCGGGCATTTCTTCCAAAATTTGCTCAAAGCTTAGACTAGCAGCGAGTAAATCTAATATATCTGACACCCTGATTCTCATCCCACGAATACAAGGACGACCGCCACATTGCTTGGGATTGACTGTGATTCTGTCAAGTAGATTAGTCACTTCTATCTACGCCAACGAGACTACATCAAGCTTTTACTCCTACAGTCTATACCTCTGTTTACGCCAATGCTCTCTTAGAGATTCGTGCGATCGCTAGTTGGTCAGTTGAGTAGAGTGCTAGCGAAACCCAATATCCTGATTTTGGAGGACTGAGATAATAACGCTCCTCTAGCACAAGACTAATCGCTTCGACCTCAACAACCGAATTTATGTTATTTCTCTTATTAATTTCATAAATTCTGCCCTGCCCTGATTATCGGATGTCTTTCTAATTCTATAGAGTCTTTGTCCAGCTAAAGCCAGAATATTATCTTTATAACTATCTCTTAGCTTTTGATCGGGCAGATCATGATAAGGGCTATCTAACTCAAAAAATTTAATTGGCTTATACCTATTGTGTTGATCGAAAACAACACAATCTACAATCCCTCTAAAAAAAAAGCTCCTTTCTTCCGGAGACAATCTATTTTCAATCTTATTGAAATTAATTAAGCAAGTTAATGCCACATTAGGATAAACTACAAACATCTGAAATATTTCTCTAACAGCCATAAAGAATTCTAACTCTTGATGAGATTTGAATAGGCTGGTGGTATGGTTAATGTTTGATATATTTCTGTTCTCTGTCACCTTGATTTGTGTGCTTTGAGAGTGTTCTATAACTTTGGGCAAAGATTCTTGGTGAAGTTTGATAATTTCGGCGCATCTTTCATCTTCAGGGTAAAATTTAGCATAATCATACGCTTTCTTTAACAATCCTTTTTTTCTGTATATGTTGGCTAACTCGACAACAACCCTAATAGAGCGCTCTTCCGATAATTTATAGATTCTGCCTTTGTCAAGCACAAACAACTTTTCCAAAAGAACCTCAATATTGGCGTTTGTAACTCCTTTATCTAGTTCGCCAAAGAACTCATTTTCAAAAGTTTTTACTGCACTCATAACTAATTCATTGGAAGAAGCAACCTTAGAGTATTGATATACAAGTTCTAATAATTCAGCCCACTGTTTACGAAATGTAAGCTGATATATTTGCTCATAGTCAATGTTTGTCGTCATAAATCCACTTTTAACAGAGGTCTAACTCATTATCGAATATGATAACTCTGACTCCCGATAATTCAATTCGAGGAATTAAGCCATCTTGCTCAAGTCAAAAGCCTCTCAATGGGTATCTGGATGTATGAAAACGCTAGCAGCGAACTCGCCCCTAACTGCTGACGATCGCATCTACCGATACAGCGACATCTGGAAACGCTAAAGGGCAAATCGCTCCTCCAGTTAGTGTGGACTTGGAAGCATACTCGCCATCTTGGCAATCTCGAAATACTACGAGCTGTCTCTTCTTAAGGTTGACTACCCAGTATTCAGGAATTTTCGCTTCAGCATAGACTTTGGTTTTTATCTCTAAATCCTTGTCTAAGCTGGAATCTGAGTATTCAATCAGCCAAAAAATATTGTCAGGATAAGGATGATGCTTTAGGTATTCACGCCCCAACCGTTGCACAATAGCAATATCAGGCTCAGGCTCGGAATCGTTAGGAAGGGTAATTGGCTTGCTTTGGCGAATCATTGCTCTCTCGCCCAACAATCGGCTCAGATATTCTCCTGCTTCACTGCTGAAATAGGCGTGGGGTTCCCCTTCCGGCGACATCTCTACAATTTCTCCTTTGAGCAGTTCCACGCGCCGATCATCTAAAATACCTGCCGCAATCATGCGGTGATACTCGTCCACTGTCCATTTAGCTATCGTTAGAGTCATGGCGAATACTTCCGGCACGCTATGCGACGCTTTTCTCATTTCACATCGTACCTAAATTACCCATCTGTGCTGTTGCCATATGCAGAAATCACTGAGTCAACTCAGTCTTGCCTCATACCGCTTTCGCAATTAACGTTCGATGGGGAGGGCTGATTGCTGTAACAGTAGGTGCTGTAAACCCAGCTTC
>JBFLZA010000368.1:0-9076 GCA_040756535.1 Cyanobacteriota bacterium | reverse complement strand
ATCAGTGACTGGAACTTCAACGACTGTAGTAGAACGTTTTGTCGAGTTGGGACTGATTGAACCCATTGGTGCGATGCTGCACCCAAGAGATATCGCTCGCATTGCTCAAATTCAGCGCTTGCGTCGGGATTTAGGACTGAATTTAGTGGGGGCTGCAATGGTTCTCGATATGGCGCAGGAAATTGCTCAGTTGCGATCGCAGTTGGAGGCTTACCGTTCTCACCAGTCGGAGATATAGCTCCTTGAAAATAGGGAACAGGGAACAGGGAATGGGGAATGGGGAATGGGGAATAGGGGAAGAAGGATTTTCATCGCAATGTTTGTGCGCGACAGGACATGGGAGTCTAACTTGAAAATAGGAGTCAGGAGTCAGGAGTCAGGAGTCAGAAGTTAGGATAGAGCTATTTCCGTTCTTTCGTGGTGAACGACAGTTCATGGTGCCTAACTTGAAAATAGACGCTCCGGACGCTCCAGACAGAGAGATTTTCATCTTTCGTTGTGAATGCTCTTTTCATGGGTGTCTAATTCATAATTCATAATTCATAATTCATAATTCAAAAGACTTGTTAAAACAATGCCAATGCATCTTCACAGCCCCGCTTTTTTTATCGGAGGTTACATTCCATTCAAATACACCTGCGATGGCGAAAACATTTCTCCTCCTCTAAGTTGGGATATGCCACCGGACGGAACGACTAGTTTTGTCTTAATTGTGGAAGACCGCGACGCACCCAACCCAAATTTTACCCACTGGATTGTCTACGATATACCAGCAAATCTTCGTCATTTACCAGAAGGTATTGCCAACCAACCTACCTTACCGGATGGTGGCGTTCAGGGTAAAAATGATTTTGGTCAGTTGGGATTCGGTGGGCCTTGCCCCAATAATGGCACCCATCGCTACTTTTTCAAAATCCACGCCCTAGACGAACTGCTAGCTTTGCCATCAGGGGCAAGCAAAGCGGATGTAATGGCGGCAATGGCAGGTCATGTGCTGACGGCAGTGGAACTGATGGGGCGTTACACAAGACAGCAAGAGTAAAGATTTTTTTGAAAGTTAATGAGGAATAAAGACATGGACAAACCTGCGTTTCATGATGAAGCTAGCTTAGCTGATACCGCTACAGACCTGGGAAAAGAAGCGATGAAATTAGGCCTTATTCCTAGTTTTGTAGTGCGTTACTTTCCTGATAGCAGACAATTTTATATTCCTAATGAACATGAGTCTGAGCCTCTTACTCCCGAACAGGCATATTTGCGATTAAAAAAATTAGTTGAAGAATCTGGCAAATAGCGGTTTTTGAAGAGGAAATTAACCGATGACTCAGGAAACAATGAATCCAACCTTTTCCACTACTGATAGTCTAGAGCGAGTTCGGCGCTATACTGCTTCAAACGTCAATCATCAGATCACTGATTACCTTTACAGAGAATGAGCGAGAAAGCCCCCTGCTTCTAGCAGGGGGAGTGTCAACTTTAAGATGATAGTCGTATTGTTGAGAAGCGAATGCGTTTTAGGCTACGCGATCGCTGGCAGATTTCAGAGTAAGAAATGTTGGAGAAATTCCCCATGCCACAACGAGTTAGCGAACCAGTAACGGTTTTACCAATGGATCGGTACAATCAGGAGTTGGTTGCTAACCTCCATCCACCGGATTGGGTCAACCCTGAACCGGCTCCTTGTTACAACTTAGTTGTGATTGGTGCTGGCACTGCTGGATTGGTGACTGCCGCAGGTGCAGCAATGCTGGGGGGTAAGGTGGCTTTGATTGAAAAGCACCTGATGGGTGGTGATTGCACGAATGTAGGCTGTGTGCCATCAAAAGCCATGATTCGCTCGGCTCGTGTTGTCGCAGATATTGAACAGGCTAAACGGTTTGGTATTGGCACTTCTGGCGAACTCAACGTTGATTTTCCCACAGTGATGGAACGGTTGCGGCGGGTACGGGCAAACATTAGTCCCCATGATTCTGCTCAACGATTTCAGCAGGAGTTTGGAGTGGATGTATTTTTTGGAGATGCTCGTTTTTCTAGTTCTGATACGGTAGAAGTAGCAGGGAAAACGTTGCGTTTCAGAAAAGCTGCGATCGCAACAGGTTCGGGCCCCAATCAACTGCCGATTGAAGGATTGGAAGAAACAGGCTATCTGACTAACGAAACGGTATTTTCTCTCACTCAACGACCGAACCGCTTCGCCGTCATCGGTGGGGGTTACATTGGCTGTGAGTTAGCTCAAACATTTCGGCGTTTGGGTTCCGAAGTGGTATTGCTGCAAAAAAGTTCCCGCATCCTTAACCGAGAAGACTCCGATGCGTCTGAAATTATTCAGCAAACATTTGTCCGTGAAGGTATTCAGCTACTCCTGAATTCTAAGACTAAACGGGTTGAATGCAGCAATGGTGAAAAAGTTATTTATTACGAAACGAACGGTCAAGAAAATGCCGTGGCAGTAGATGAAATTTTGCTGGCGGTGGGGAGAACACCAAATATTGAAGGGTTGAATCTTGAAGCTGTTGGTGTGAAATGTGACAAAAAGAAAGGAATCATTATTAATGATTACCTGCAAACCACCAATCCTCGCATCTATGCCGTGGGCGATGTTTGCATGAAGTGGAAGTTTACCCATGCGGCTGACGCGGCTGCCCGAATTGTCATTCAAAATGCCTTGTTTTCAATTTTTGGCATTGGTCGCAAAAAACTCAGCAGTCTTACCATGCCTTGGTGTACCTATACTGACCCAGAAGTGGCTCATGTGGGAATGTATGAAACAGAGGCAAAAGAGAAGGGAATTGCGGTAGAGACGTTCTGTATTCCTCTCAATAATGTAGATCGGGCAATTGTGGACGGTGAAGCTGAAGGGTTTGCAAAAATTCATGTAAAAAAGGGAACCGATAAGATTTTAGGGGCGACAATTGTGGCACGTCATGCCGGAGAAATGATCAACGAAATTACCCTGGCAATGACCAACAATCTGGGACTCAATGCGATCGCAAAAACCATTCACCCCTACCCCACTCAAGCCGAAGCCATTCGCAAAGCCGCAGATGAATATAGCCTTAACCGCTTGAAATCTTTGCAGAAATTGACAGCTACTTGGTTAGCTTGGAGGCGTTAGCTCTCTACAAACCATCCATACTCTATCGCTCAACGGCTAAGAACCTGCCTGCTTGCGATCGCACTCAAAACTCTTATTTGTATTTCAAGTTACAGGCAGATTTAACATTTACCTCATTCTTCCGCAAGAAGCGATCGCCAAATCACAGCCGATATTGTGCTAGTGCGGTAAAGCCTCAGTCTTACCTGGGTATTAGAGACTCTCCTAAAAGAAGTGCATACCTAGGAGACTGTTGCAACGTTGGAATACTATCCCAACTACCGTGAACAAGCGCCTCATGGCTATGACATTACCAATTTTGTGTTATTGCCAAAGGCGATGAAAAGGTCGGTTCTGTTGAAACCATTTTGGTTGATGATGATAGCGCTAATTTTCGATATCTAGTTGTTGACACAGGGTTCTGGATTCTCGGTAAAAAAGTATTACTTCCCATTGCTCTTGGTCGCATTGTCTATATGGATCGACACGTATATGTCCAGGGATTAACCAAAGAGCAAGTCGAAAATTTGCCTGAATACAATGAGAATTTGACAATCGACCCGGATTATGAAGAGCGAGTGCGAGCGGTTTTGCGTCCGATGGTGGACAAAGCGATCGCAAATGAAGTTTATAACCCCGATACCTACGACCTTTCTCAAGAGCCTTACTTCTATGAGGTTAACGAGCAAACGCTCAAATCAACTCAAGAACAGTTAATAGCAACGAAGAAGCAGCGAGATAACGGGTTTGAGTAGCAATCTCCCTAGTTATTATGGTGGCTGCAAACCGATAGTACACGACGCTCTAACCGTGATTATTGGTGTTTTGACTGTAGCAACAATCAGCGGAATTACTTCGACGGATTCGATTTGAGAAAATATAGCCGCTCTTTGATTCATCAGTTTAAAAAATAGGGCTTTGTATACCTGGTTACACAATGACTTAGCAATAGGTTGTATCTCCGGTAGGAGGAAGCTACAGCCTGATAGACCGTACTTTTGAGGAAGTCAATTACAACAACAGACTTCTAGGAGGAAAACAATGGCTGTAGTAAACCCAGTGCAGGTACAGAAATTCTTGAAAGGAGTTGATTATCCCGCTAGCAAGCAAGACTTGATCGAACACGCCAAGCAGCAAGGTGCTGATGAGAATGTTTGCTCGACATTGGAGCAAATGCCGGATGAGGAATTTGAAACTCCTGCGGATGTGAGCAAGGCAATTGGCGATATCGAGTAGAAACTGGGATAATCTTCCCTTGAAAAAGTTCTCCCACTTTACCTCAATTTACGAATCAATTCTCCTAAGGAATAAACTTCTAAATCATCTATAGGGGTTTTCACTTGGATGAAGTATAGCTAGTTTTAAGAGCTAAACTATCCTACTCATTCAGATGCATTACACTCCTCTACAAACCCCTATAGTTACGCTTACTGTTTTAAATAAAGCAATCAATATTCATTCTTTTAAAGAAGGTATAAACTTACGCTTACGATGGCTCAAAGTTATTTTCAAAAGTAATCTTAAGGTAATAAAATAATTACAACTCGGCACAGCTCAGCACAGATAACAGCTCGATGCTCTGTTGAAGAATATGTTTGTCTCAACACACTTGTGGATCATAAAGATATGCCTTGGTCATACAATGATTATCCAGCTTCAATGAAAAACCTAACCACTGAAGTACGGCACAAAGCGATCGATATTGCGAATGCGTTGTTAGACGAAGGGTATAATGAAGGACGCTCAATTGCGATCGCAACAGCGCAAGCCGAGAAGTGGGCAAAACATCGAGATAAACCCATCAGGAAAGAGAATGCTTCCGGGTCAACCGGACAGGCAGTAGCTTCCAATAACGGCAATGGACACACAATTCATGTCATTCCCAATCCCAAAGAGGACGGTTGGATTGCCAAGCAAGATCAAAAGCGCATTGCTCAAGGTAAAGAGAAAGGAGATGTCATTCATAAGGCACGAGAACACGCCAAATCTCAGAATGCCCAGTTATACATCCACGATGATAGTGGTGATGTCGCAGACGAAGAAGACTACTCCTAATGGTTAGTAGCGCAAAGTCCACAAAAGCTAAAATTCCCTTTCCCTTTCCCCTTTCCCTTTTCCCTTTCCCTTTCCCCTTTCCCTTTTCCCTTTTCCCTTTTCCTCATTCCCCATTCCCTTTCTCCCATCTCAAATTGGGTAACTTACTGTTTAGCGAGTTCTTAGTGGGAGCTTCACAGTAAAGGTTGTGCCCACATCCACTTGACTATTCACGGTAATTTCTCCGCCATGTAAGTCAACTGCATTTTTAACAATCGCTAAACCCAGTCCTGTACCCGGTAGTCTGCTGGCATTAGTAGCGCGATGAAACGCTTCAAATAAGCGGGGTTGGTCTTCCTCAGGAATCCCAATTCCTCGGTCTTGAATCTGAAAAACAATATGGTTATCGAGACAAGTGAGAGTAAACTGAATGGTACTACCAACAGGAGAATACTTGATGGCATTCGAGAGCAAGTTACTGAGAAGATGCTGCAAAAGTTTTTCATCAAGCTCGGCAAATAAGCAAGGCGTGGAGTCAGCTTCGCTATCGTTCTCGTTGCTCAGACTGTGTGGCATAAAGCTAAGGATGTGTTGACGACCCGCACTCAGTTGCAACTCTTCCACCAAACAATAACAAAACTCAATCACATTAATCCAAGAAGGATTAAAATCTAATTTCCCGGCTTCGGCCTTACCGACGAGTAAGACATCATCCAACAACTGAGTCATGTGTTTGACATGGGAAGAAATGCGATCAAAGTGAACTTCTTTCTTCTGTTCGCTCCAACGCTGACCATAATACTTCAGTAGCTCCGTAGACCCCAGAATGGCAGTTAGAGGAGTGCGAAATTCATGGGAAGCCATAGAAATAAAACGAGATTTGAGTTCATTGAGTTCTTTTTCTTTTTTGAGAGCTAAAAGTAGTTCGTCTTCCGCCTGTTTTCGATCAGTGATATTACGTACAATTGCTACAACTTCATCATCCTCCCTGACGGCAAATCGTGCTTCCCAGTACAATGGCTGCTCTTTTAACGTCCACTGATACTCCAAAACTTGCAGTTCACCTGTTTGTCGCGCTTGTTCGACACAGCCGAGAAAGGCTGGAGCTACAGAGGTTGGCAGAAACTCCTCCACTTTTTTTCCTAGACAGTCAACGGGGTGTAAGAAAAGCTGGCTGTCTTTAGGAGCCTTGTAGTTGGCAACAATGCCATCTTTGATGCGAAACATTAAGTCGGGTATCGCATTTAACAGGGCACGATTGGTGGCAACACTACTGAGTAGTGCTTCCTCTGTACGCTTTTGCCTAGTCACTGTCTGCTTTAACTTGGCAAGATTAAGCCGTAGTTCTAGCTGGGTCATCACTTGCCGTCCTAAGGCTTGAAGCGCGGCGAGTTGCTGACTGGTCAACTGGCGTGGAACTTGGTCAATCACGCAAAGGGTGCCGAGGGGAAAACAATCAGGCGTAACTAGGGGAACTCCTGCATAAAAGCGAATTTTTGGTTCAGACAACACCAGGGGATTGGTGGCAAATCGATCATCTTCTAAAGCATTGGCTACGATCAGTGGCTCTGAAGGTGAGAGAATAGCATGGGCGCAGAAAGCCGTTTCCCTGGGTGTTTCTGTAGCTTCCAAACCGACTTTTGACTTAAACCACTGCCGATGAGCATCCACTAGGCTGACTAGGGCAATGGGAGTGTTGCAAATTGAGGAGGCTAACTGTGTCAAATCGTCAAATGCTTCTTCAGGAAGCGTATCGAGAATATTATAGCGGTAGAGTGCACTCAACCGCTCTGTCTCATGATCAGGATAGGGTGCTGGTTTAGCTTCTGGGGTCAGTTTTTCAGTCATTTTGTTGGTAATCTCGTTTTGGGCTTTCTGCTGACCGTAGACCTGAAACCAAGGAAAAATGTTACTCTTCAGCGCTTGTTGAGTATGGCGGAGAGCTTTAGTAATAGTACCCAAAATCTTTACTACCTATTCTTAATGTAAGAGAAGTTTGACTGTAGATGCTGTTTGATCACAAGTTCACAATTGAGCTTAAGGGGCTAGTGAGTTCGTGTTATTACTCAATGAAAAGTTAAATTAAATAGCCTCTGCAACCGTATATTTACGTAAATTAAGCTCCTGGCTATAGAGCCAAGTGTAGATTTTGGATTTTGAATTGGAGCGTAGCGACTTGACCAAGGGCGATCATTTCACCAGTTGCCTTTATTCTTGACCATCTGCTTAGCCTTTGGTAATACTAAGTGGGGTTTAAAGAATTTATTCTAAATAGAGCAGGATGATTAATTTTTATATTAAATTTGTCTAAAAAAAATTGACTATTATTCTTTTTTCAGAGAATAAAAAACAGTGCATTTGCTTTATCACTAATTTAAGAAAGAACTATCCTAAAACATTAGGTTTTCTAAAATTCAGAGAGAGGTTGGCTAATATCTGAATCTAGAATAGCGTTTGTTGGGATAGTTCTTTTAGGCAAGCTTTTAATAGGATAGCTATGAGTCTTTCATTTAATTTCTAACATAAGAAGGGTATATTGTTAAGTTGTATTGTGATTAAGAATACAGTTTTTTTGTCTAAATTTTATATCTGCATAGTTTGAGTAAAGTTAGATAAATTGAAAAAAGTACCTCTATCAAAAGATAGACTTTGATGTTGAGTTTATTTCAATTCCAACGCATCCTCGTGCGATCGCATCAAGCTATCTAAGCTTCACGCGGATTTAGCTCATGCTTGAGAGCGTCCTACGAGCGCCTCGCGCCCGTTATAGATGGAAGAAACTCTTGCTCCCCAGCTCCCCCGCTCCCCTGCTCCCCTGCGAGTTTCTTAGGAGGGTTGAGGATAGAAACTCATTAGCTCAAGTGGGTTGTACACAGCAAACTCAACCAACTCAAGAGGCAGCAAAACGATGAGTACTCATAAAAAAACATCCGTCGTGGGAAACTCCGTGTCTTTAGACCGGAGAGGAACACGCGGTTAGCGGTTTTAACCGCCTACCCGCCAAGAATTAAAGGAAAGGAACTTAATATCTGAGACAAGGGCGTTTTGAGTAATACGTCTCCCTGTTTGCAGATTATGCAAGCTAACAGTCTTGCGGTTTGGGTCTTTTTTTGTTGGTGATTCTTGCCATCCACCGACGTAACAAAACCCGTATTTTGAATGCTTGACAATTGAGCCACGCTTAAATCCAGCGCTCAATGTCCCTCCATATCTCGGACGGACATGACCAGCCGAATGCTGTAATCGGTGTAATTGTCGTCTATGAAATTCCCGAGGAATTACTTCTATTAATGCGGTGTTATCAGGGATAAGATGCCCTCCTATATACCAATTAGCTAACACCCAAGAGTCAACGCAGTGAGCTTCAAACTTGTTTGACAACTTCTGTTTTGACTTTTTCAACCCTAAAGCTTGGCGCATTTCGTAGGTGTCGTTGCCCGTTCTAGTTTCTAGGTGGGCGATGCCCTTAAGTTCCGAATAGAACCAACGCTTGCCTACTTCTAAAGGACTGAACGATACATTCCACTTGCGTCCATTTTTCCAAGTACGAGCTTTGATGTCTTCTACTACAAAGACTGATACCGGAAACATCAAGGTCAACCACTTGGCTATCCTCAATTTCCACTGCCATCTACTGAGAGTTGACGGGGGAATCCGATTTTTATTGACTAATCGATTGGCTCGGTCTTGACGGCACGGCGTATTGCGAAAACGCCTTGCCCGTCGCATATTTCGCCTAACCTCAACATGATCTTTTACCCAGCTAACCGCATGGGTTTGAATGTTGAGATAGGTGTGAGCCTGAGATTTGACTGTAAATGCGCTGGAGTCGAACGGGGAATCACTTCCCCGAACTCTCCTACAAAACCGTGCTTGAGACTTTCGCCTCACACGGCTCCTCAAAGATTTGGCACTTGTCAGGTGTACCTCAATTCCCATTTGTTGGGT
>JBFLZA010000367.1:8038-9143 GCA_040756535.1 Cyanobacteriota bacterium | reverse complement strand
AGGAGTGCGACCGATGGGAGATTGGTCAATTACGATCGCTTTATCAATTGCATCTAGTTCCTCAATCGCCTTTAACTCTTTCGGGAATGGTACTTTCCGGGTAAGGTGATGTTGTAATGCTGGGTAAAGTAGTTCGTTCACCAACGTTGATTTACCTGAACCGGAAACACCTGTAATACAAACCAACTTACCTAACGGAATTTCTACATCTATATGTTGGAGGTTGTTACGGTGGGCGTCTTGAATCAGAAGCGATCGCCCATTGCCGTTCCGTCTTGTTGCAGGCGTTTCAATCACCTTCCGCCCAGATAAGTAAGCACCCGTCAGCGAAGTTTCCGCCCCTAATAACGCTTCCAAGTTTCCCTGTGAGATAATTTGCCCGCCATGAATTCCTGCACCAGGGCCAATATCAATAATATAGTCAGCCGCACGAATGGTTTCTTCATCGTGCTCCACTACAATTAAGGTATTCCCCAAATCCCTCAACTTAGTTAAGGTTTGTAGCAAGCGCCCATTATCTCGTTGATGTAACCCAATACTCGGTTCATCTAATACATAAAGTACCCCCGTTAAACCTGACCCAATTTGTGTGGCAAGGCGAATTCGCTGCGCTTCCCCACCGGAAAGCGTCATTGCTGCACGGTCAAGGGTGAGGTAATCTAACCCCACATCGAGGAGAAATTGCAACCGGGCTTTAATTTCTCTGAGGGCAAGGTCGCCGATTTGCGCTTGGCGATCGCTCAACTGCAACGTATCAATTCGTTCCCGACTTTGTTTAATTGAAGAACTCGTTAAATCCAAAATCCCATATTGCCCCAACCGCACGGAAAGGGCTTCTGGTTTCAGGCGTTTCCCCTGACACACCTCGCAAGGTTGGTCAACTAAATACTGCTCCAGCTTTTGCTTTTGCAGTTCGGAACTCGTATCATCGTACTGCCGTTGCAGCATCTTAATCACACCGGAATAGTGTCGATAATCATTCCGTTCTTCAATCCAAATTGGTTGTTCCGAACCGTACAAAATCGCCTGCTGCTGTTCAGGTGTTAGCTGATTCCAGCGAGTTTGTAGTTCAAAATGATTAGCTTTCCCCACGTTGTAAAGTAGG
>JBFLZA010000367.1:0-8028 GCA_040756535.1 Cyanobacteriota bacterium | reverse complement strand
AATTGTCTTTATCCGACCAAGGTGCGATCGCAGCATACACCGGTGCTTCTGGGTCAGGCACCACCAACTCTGGCGAAAAAGTCCGCAAACTCCCCAAACCGTGGCATTTAGGGCAAGCGCCATAGGGGGAGTTAAAGGAAAACAATCTAGGGGATAGTTCCTCCATTACTGCCCCATGTTCGGGACAGGCAAAGTTTTCGGAAAAGACTAATTCTTTGGGAGCTTCCTGATAGGAATCTGCCCCATTTGTTGAATTTTCTGTTATGCTACTTCCAGGTTTTACTGCCTGGTCTGACTCTGCTGAAGTATCATTTAATACCTCAATCACCGCAATTCCACTGGAACGCTTCAAACAGGTGGAGAGGGAATCCGTTAAACGCTCCTGTAGTCCTGGCTTTTTAATCAGTCGATCAACGACCACTTCAATATTGTGGGTATAATTTTTATCTAATTCAATCGAATCACTGAGTTCCCGCACCTCGCCATCCACTCTCACGCGGACAAATCCTTCCGAGGCGAGACTGGATAGCAGCTTTTTGTGTGTGCCTTTTTTCCCCCGGACGACAGGAGCGAGGACTTGGAATCGGGTGCGGTCGGGGAGTTCCATGATGCGATCGCACATCTGGTCGATGGTTTGCGGGGCAATATTGCGATCGCAAATTGGGCAATGCGGCACTCCTGCCCGTCCGAACAATAACCGTAGGTAGTCGTAAATCTCGGTAACGGTGCCAACGGTGGAGCGGGGGTTATTGGAGGTAGATTTCTGGTCGATGGAAATGGCAGGACTTAAGCCTTCGATCGCATCCACATCCGGCTTATCCAACTGCCCCAAAAATTGCCGCGCATAAGCACTAAGGGACTCGACGTAGCGGCGCTGTCCTTCGGCAAAGATGGTATCAAAGGCAAGGGAGGACTTACCGGAACCGGAGACACCGGTGAAGACAATTAAGCGATCGCGCGGCAGTTCTAAGTCAATATTCTTCAGGTTGTGCTGCCTCGCGCCCCGAATGCGAATCACGTTGGAGTTATGGGTAGAATGATGCCCGTTGCCCTGTGGAGCAGTGGCAGGCACCGTTTCTAAGGGTAGGGTATCGGAAAGATTGATAGGTTCGGGCATGAGAGGCAAGCGAAACAGTGCTTAATGATCTTAACGCTGTGCCCTCTAAACCGGAGTGAATCCAGCGATGGGTATTAGGGTTGAGAAGGGGATGGTGAAAATCAACACTACCATTAACCCTAGGGAAAGGCTTAACAGGATGACTGAAATGGTTATGTTACGAATTAGGGTTTGCCCAGTTTAATTCTCTTCTTGCCGAATAAGCATCGGAGAGTGTTTTTCCAAATCGTTTTTTGCTTGCCTCTTCAGCAACTTCCATGACAGCCCAAAGCATTTCTGGGCAAGCCCACTGCTTATGTAAGGTTGCATGATATACCCATTCAACAAAGCTTGTAGCGTTTGAACACTGCTCTAAGTCAATTTCATACATATTCATCTGATACTTACCATCAGAGAAATGTAAATCAATTTGAATTGTTAGATTAGACTCTTGAAACCAAATACGCCACCATTTTCCTTGCTCATCAGGTTGCCACTGATAGGAGGGTTTAGAGCGCTTCGCAAGTTGAATGCGGTCTACAAGTTCAGACATTTGGCGCAAATCATAAACTATTAAACCAGATGAGCTGTCTCCCAAGTCTTCAAGGTTAGCTGAACTAACAAAATCTACTTTTTTAACCCATCGTTCAATCGGACTATTAGTTAATTGCTTACTAACTGAACTCATACCGTACTTGTCTCCATAAAAAATCGACCTGTCTCTATGATGTCAGTGTCGCTAAACAAATAATTGAGCGATCGCACAACTAAATCCAGGTAACAGAGGACTGCTCAAAACATCATTGCTAAACAGGGTAGCAACCAGGCTTAAATTCGCGTGTTCGCGTCGATAAACTTCAATTTGTTGTAACTTCCAATCAACAATCCAGTATTCCCTTACTCCCCGTGATGAGTAAAGCTTTAGTTTCACTTCTCTATCGCGCCGAACATTCTCAGTACCGGGGGATAATACTTCGACAATTAATTCGGGAGCAGCAGTTAAATGTCCTGCCTCATCTAACAGCACAGCTAAACGTTCGTTACTCGCCCAAACCACATCCGGAATGACATTATCGGCATCGGAGAAAATAATCCCTGGATTGAGTGCAGCTTGTCCCAAACCCGTAGATAGCGACCAAGTATCAAGGGCAGAATAGATTCTTCCAATAGCCTTTTGATGACCCCAATGCGGCGCTCTTGTCACAAATAACTCTCCATCAATAATCTCATAGCGATTCCCGTTATCTGGCAATAATTCTAAATCGGCAGTCGTCCAACGAACCCGATCAGATATATTCATAAAAGTACTCCTAGATAGGTGATGCCAATATTCTAAGTTATGCAGTGCGATCGCCTCTTCCATCTGCACTCCTTCCTATCAAGGGAAGGGTATCAGAAAAATTGATAGGTTCGGGCATAAGAGGCAAGCGAAACAGTCTTTTAAGGGTGTTAGTTAGCTCTATAGTAGAATCACTGCCAGTAGGAGTGGCTATTCGGATTAACGACGTAGGAGAGGTGGTTTCAATTAAACTGAGTTAAAACGATAGTAAATCTAACTTAGTCATGAGTTATCGCAACATCATCACCATTGAACCCGGTAAGCGCGGTGGAAAGCCTTGTATTAGACGAATGCGGATTACCGTGTATGATGTTTTGGGCTGGTTGGCGGCAGGAATGTCTCATGCAGAAATCTTAGATGATTTTCCTGAGTTGACAGAGGAAGATATCAGAGCGTGTTTGGAATTTGCGGCTGATCGAGAACGCCGTCTAATTGCTGTGGTAGGGAATACTTGAAGCTACTGTTTGACCAAAACCTAAGCCGGAAACTGGTGACTCGGCTTGCAGATATTTTTCCTGAGTCTAGCCATGTTCAATTTCATGGTTTGACTGAAGCAGACGACAGCGAGATTTGGGAGTTTGCTAAAGATGAGGAGTTTTGTATTGTGACACAAGATGCTGAGTTTGTAGAGTGAAGTCGCCTTTATGGTTCACCGCCGAAAGTGCTTTGGTTGCGGTGTGGCAATACACCGACAAGTAATGTGGAAGCAATCCTCCGTGCTGGGGCTGAGACAATTCAAGAATTCATGAGTAATGCTTCACTCGATTGTCTTGAACTTTACTAAACTTCTTAGCGATCGCTTTTTCCTCTACACCTAGTGTGTGTTTCGTCTGTCCTTTTGAAGCGAAACCACGTACCATCACATCAGCAAACAGTCTACTATCCTAGCTGACTCAGTGCCTGTGCTCGGTTGTGTATTGCCATCGGGAAATTCGGTTGAATTTGAATGGCTTTGTCGAAAGAAGCGATCGCATCTTCGTACCGTTGCAACATTAATAATACTCCCCCACGATTCCCCCAAGCCTCCGCGTCTAGGGGATTGAATTCAATCGCTTTATCATAAGAAGCGATCGCATCTTCATAACGCTGCAAGTTATATAGGGCAAAACCTCTTTGAAACCATGCCTCTCCATAGTTGGGTTGGAGTTGAATCACCTTGTCATAAGCAGTGATTGCCTCTTCGTACCGTTGCAATTCACCCAGCGCCATACCTCGTTGAAACCACGCCTGCACGTACTTAAGCTTGAATTCAATGGCTTTGTCATAAGAAGCGATCGCATCTTCATACCGTTGCAAATTCCCTAACGCCGCACCTCGGTTGAACCAAGCAACAGCATTGTTGGGTTGGAGTTGAATCACCTGATCAAAAGCAGCAAACGCCTCTTCATACCGTTGCCAGCTAGCTAACAGTACGCCTCGGTTATACCAAGCAATAGCATAATCGGGCTTGAATTCAATCGCTTTGTCATAACAAGCGATCGCTTCTTCATCCCGTTGCAAATTTCGCAGTATCACCCCTCGCATCACCCAAGCTTCAGCGTAGTCTGGCCTGATTTGCAGGGCTTTATCCAAACAAGTAATTGCCTCTGAGTACGATTGCAACCGATAGAGGGATTGAGTTCGTTCAAACCAAACCTCTGCATCGTCGGGTTGTAGTTGAATCACCTTGTCATAAGAAGCGATCGCATCCTCATACCGTTCCAATTGATAGAGTACCTTGCCTCGTTCATACCAAGCTTGATGGAAATTGGGTTGAATTAAAATCGCTTCTTCATAACAGGAAATCGCATCTGCATACCGTTTTAATTCACACAAAATATGTGCTTTATCTAACAAGGTTTGAGGACTGTCAGGTGGGGGAGGTGGCGCTTGCAGAGAAGCGATTAATCCCGTCTCTTTTAAAGCTTGTAATGCTTCTGTAGCTGAGGGGTAACGCTGGCGAAAATCATATCGCACCATCTTGTCTAAAACATCAGCTAACTCTGAGCTAACCTGTACTTGGTCACGCCAAACAATTTCACCATTTTCATCTTCTGGTAATTTGCGAGGCATTATTCCTGTGAGAGCTTGAATCGCAATTATCCCCAGGGCATAGATATCACTACTGAACTTTGACTTACCGAGAGCTTGTTCGCTCGGCATATAGCCAAGAGTGCCCATGTTAACCGTCAACGTTACGCCCTCTTGGGAATCAGTTAGCTGCGTACTCAGTTGTTTGACTAAACCAAAGTCAATCAGAACAATTTTGCCATCTTTGTTCCGTCTAATATTTTCCGGCTTAAGGTCACGATGGATGACATTTTGCTGATGAACAAATTCCAAAACTTCCAAAATATCTCGTAAAATGGCAATGACATAAGACTCACTCAACGGCTTACCGGGAGTAAATTCTTGGCTGAGATTGTGACCTTCTATAAATTCCTGAACTAAATAAAATTCTTGATTTTCCTCAAAGTGAGCTAAAAGTTGAGGAATCTGAGGATGATTACCTAACTTGTAGAGGACTTGTGCTTCTGCGTTGAATAGCTGTCCCGCTACTTCTAGATTATTCGGATCGGTGACTTCAGGCTTAAGTTGCTTGACAATACAGCGAGGAGTACCAGGTAACTGCCGATCTTCAGCCAAGAAGGTAATACCATACCCGCCACGTCCTAGCTGATTGATAATTTGATAGCGTCCACCGAGTAGTTGTCCTTCCATGAGATTTGTGTATCCTGAAAGTTTGCTTACAATTGCCGTTTGGCACCGCCGCTTTCACCCTTATTAGTTATAGCTGTCGCCATAAAAGTTAGGACAGATTTAAGGGATGAAACGACCCAATACCAGTAATCAACCTTCTGCCTTTTGCCTTGTGCCTTTTGCCTTGCAGCCCTCTGCCTTCGGTTATAACTGAGATAACAACTGCGACACTTGGGTAGCGTCAAGTGCAATATTATAGAGCCGAACTTCATCTATGCTCCCCTGGAATGCATTCCAAGAGGGATGGTTACCAATCGATATGGGGCGCTGAGAATCTTGGAGTATACCACTCGCTGCCGTTGATGCCGCCAGTTGACCGTTGATGTAAAGTAAGAGCATCTGGCCATCATAAACCCCAGCAATATGTGTCCAAACACCTTGGGTAGCGGGTGCCGAAACCTTAACTGGAATTCCCTGCTGTCCATTAGGAAAAGCTACGGTAAAAACAAAATTGCCGTTTTCCATCAGGAGCATATACGAGTCCCTCGCGTACCACTTGTTTACAATAGTTTGTAATCCTGAGACTCGTAAGGGTTTGACCCAAGCAGTAACAGTCATCTGGTTCGTAAAGTGGAAGCTAGGTTGGTCGGGAATTTCAATCAAATCATCGACACCATCGAACAATGCCGCAGATCCAAAACGTCCGCGATCGCAACTGACACCTTGGAGCCTTGCTCCCTGTACTTGACCCCCTAACTGATTAGCCAGCATTGGTTTACCTGTATTACTGCATCGGTCAAAGTTCCAATATCCTACTAGTGATGGTTTGCCCATCAGCTCGATTTGTGAAGTCGTTGGATACACAGGCGAGAAAATATTCCGCTTACTGTGGGCGTAAGTAAAACCACGGGAAGTTCCTGCATTTTGACCATCGAGAGTTGTTGATTGCATCTCAACAACAAGCCAATGCTTTAATAGATCGGTTGAACTCGTTTTGGGAATTAAGAAACGAGCGGAGGTAAACGTATAAGTATCACCGGGTTTCATCACCGTACTCACTAGAAACGGTTCACTTTTATTAACGCTCTTCCATCCTCCTTTAGGTAAATCTCCTCCCAAATTAACCTTAAGGGAAATGAGTTCTCTGCGTCCTTTGTAGGGAGCGTTATCCTGAAGGTATATTGTGGCCTTTTTAATAGTAACTTCGATAAAAGTAGGATAGACGCGATACTCTCCATCAAATGTACCTACAAAAGCAAAGAATTGATTTTCCCTAGAGGAGATGTGAAAAGGAATAGCTTGATGGTTCGGAGATGGTACTTCTTGAATATTTAGGTCTTGACTAGGAACTGGCAAACTAGAATTGTCAACTTTTATCGCTTTTTCGCTCCGGAAAACTGTCAAAATTGTCCCCAGTAAGACAAAAACGCACAAACTGGAAAGTCCTAAGACAAAAGCTTTCCTCCTAAAGGTTAGGTCACTACCTTTTACCTGAATCGGCTTTAATGCCGCTAAGGCAACAGCAGCATTGGGATAGCGATGTTTGAGATTGGGTTCCACCATCTTTGTCAGCCATTTCACAAAGCGGAAACTGAGTTGGGGAACTAAATTCTTAAAATCAAAGCGATAGTCATCATCAATTAACTGACCAATATCTACAGAACGAGTACCCGTCAGCAAACAAATCAAGGTTGCCCCTAAACTATAAAGGTCTGATGCTTCGGTGAGGGGACGACCAAATTGTTCTTCTGGCGGCATGAAACCTGGAGTCCCTGCGGCAATGCTACTCATTGCGAATTCCCCATCTCGAATCCGAGCAAACCCAAAATCAACCAAATAAGCATTCAATTTCTTGTCCACTAAGATATTTTCCGGTTTGATGTCCCGATGGATCACTGGGGGAATGCGCTGCTGGAGGTAGACCAAAATTTCTAAAACTGACACAGCAATTTGCTTGATATCTTCAGCCGTAAAGCTGCGTCGTACTGCTAGAGAGAGGGCATTTTTATACTCCTGTACCAGGCAAAAACCGGATTTTGTTTCCAAGGAATCCAAGTAATACGGAATGCGGGGATGCTGCAATTGTTTTAACATTTCGATCTCGCGTTCATAGGCTTTAAAGCCTGACCAGTTGGCACCCGATGCCGCAAACCGAAATTCTTTGATAACTACTTGTTTGCCTGTAGAGTGAGTAGTAGCTAAGTAGGTAATGCGTCCCCCTTCCCGATTGTGTCCTAGTTTTCGGACAACCTTATATTTGCTCATTTTTATATAATAATTTTTATTGGATTAGGAGCGGGAATTGTAGCTAATAGGTTAAAAATCTATCCGAAAATTAGGTTGAAGAGAGTTGAAACCACAGATGCACACAGATCAAAATAGATGTCTGTTTGTTAATGAGGATTTTTCGGATAAATTTGAACTGTAATAATGATGCAAACGCGATAGAAAATGGCTACCTTAACTCACCTATTGAGTGACTGTAACAGGGGTTAGTAAAAAAGCCCTACTCTGACTATTGAATACTCCAGACCCCACAATCTGTCCATTGTTATTAATGGCCTTAGCAGATGTTAGTGTCCAACCGGAATTAGGAGGCAGCAGGTTGTTGAGATCGAACATTTTGCCATCCTTCCAAATAAAGGCGTGCGAAGCTTCATTGCTCGTGTACGCATCACCCACCACCTTACCCGCATCGTTGATGTCATAAGCTTCACTTCTACTGCCACCGAGGGTTCCTAAGTCCAGTATGGTACCGTTGTCCCACAAAACGGCATGGTGGTTCATGCCATTGGTTCGCAAAAACCCCACTACCTGCCCTTTTTCATTGATGCTGTGGGCTAAGCTAGAGTCGCTCAAATGAGTCATTGTGCCCGTGTCCCATAAAAAGGCGCGTAAAGACAAATAACCCCCA
>JBFLZA010000366.1:0-9182 GCA_040756535.1 Cyanobacteriota bacterium | reverse complement strand
TGGACCCTCCAGCTCGATTACCACAAGTCAGCCTTTCAGCTTAATCTCAGCATCCGCAGCAGAGGACATCGAGCAAGACACGAACGATGTTCCTTGGGAAGAGATGAAGACACTCATCGCCAACGATGCCAATATGAATGCCAACGTGATGATTGCGATGTTCATCGCTGGGATATTCGCCGCTATTGGCATCGCCACAAATGCCCTGCATATCGTCATTGGTGGTATGATCATCGCACCCGGATTTGAACCGATTGTTCAGATTTCACTGGGGGCTGTAGCTCGGAACCGAGTGTGGCGCAGCGGTTTGATTAATACAGCTAAGGGGTACGCCGCAGTTATTGCCGGAGCCGCAATAGCCGGACTCGTGCTACAAGCGTTAGGCATACCACTCCTGGAAGGCAAGTCTTCCTACCTGCCAGCAGGCGTACTCTTCTCCTACTGGACTAATATTACAGCAAGCTCAATTATTGTTTCCGGGCTGGCTGGTATGGTTGGTGCACTCCTGATTGCCAGCCGTCGTGAGGTTCTCACCTCTGGCGTGATGATTGCACTTGCTCTGATTCCAGCAGCCACAGTTGCCAGTCTCGGACTGATCACTGGAAGGCTGGATATTGTGGGTAAAGGACTGCTGCGCTGGGCAATTGAGGTCGGACTCATTATCACCTCTTCAGCGTTAGTGTTTATCTGGAAACGCCGCTACATGCAGCACCGGAAGATGCTGTAGTTCACTCCAAGCTGTCTAAAATTCACTCTCCGAAGCCGTTAAGATGCCTATCTAAGGCGAGTTTTATCAAGTTAAATTTTGAATTTTGAATTTTGAATTTTGAATTGCTAAGTAGGTAGATGAGAATAAACCGAACTATGTTAAGGAACGTAAACATACCGGAAACCCTTACCAATGACTAATGACCAATGACAAATGACGGCCTTCACGAGTTAATGAAAAATTGTGCCGACCTACTTATTGCTTGTCTTTCGCCCCTGGTTGCCAATCGTTAAGTATATCTTTGACCAACAGTTCTCTTAACCAAACTTGAGCAACAACCACCAAAGGGAGAGCAACGAGTAAACCGAGAAAGCCAAAAAAGATGGCACAAGCCACTTGAGATAATAAAGTGATAGCAGGGAGCAGAGACACCTGATGTTTCATCACTAGGGGTGTCAAAATGTTACTTTCAATCTGCTGAATAACGATATACAACACGATTACGGCAACAGCTTTCCAAGGTGCCTCCAGCAGACCAAGTGCGGCTGGCGGGATGACACTTAAAGTCGGGCCGAGATTGGGGATAAACGTAAGTAAGCCTGCGAAAAGAGCATTGGATAACACTAGGGGTACCCCCAAAATCCACAGACCCAAACCGCTAAAAACTGTAATTACAATCATATTAAAGAGAATGCCTATTACCCAACCCACTAGAGCCTCCTCAGAGTGGGAGAGAATCTCATCGGCACGCTGACGATAGAAACCAGGGAAAAGCAGTAAAAATACCCGTCGATATGCCGGAGGATTTGCTAACAGCATGATGGTCACCACTAAGACCAGCAATAGGCTAATAATGATGTCTATCGACTTAGTAAACAGGGTATAAAAACCACCAAACACCCGATTGATCAGCTCGGGCAATGGCTCCGTTAGACGTGTCAAGATACGACTATCTTCTAACCTTTGACCTGGAATTCGACTATAGAGCCATTCAAACCATACCCGCAGTTGGTCTAGTCCTTCTGGTACTTGGTCGATTAATTGCGGCAGTTGATTAAAAAAGGGTGGTAAAATCAACACCAGCAATATGGCAAAGATGGCGACTACAGTAATAACGGCTAGGGCAATGGCGATGCCTCGCTTAACTTTTCCTCTCTCCAGCCGCTTCACGAATTGGTTTAAGGCTGTCGCCAATACTACTGCTGCAAAAACCAGCAAAAGAACTTGCCGTATTTTCCACAAAATGTATAGAGAAACTACAAAGGCAATTACGCCTATCAATTTCCCTAAAGTCACGGCAAAGCCTCCTCTTTCTGGCTATTTCAAGCTATCTTGCCTATCTTATTTCTAGAAAATTAACTGTATCATCCTCCCTAGGAAAGCCTTGATTTAAAAGATGGCAAAGCCTGTTTCGAGGAATTAGCGATGGCGTTTATGTAACATTAGTCAATACAGCCCAGTCAGTTTTGTCCTGTAGCCTAGAATCCGAATGAACTCTTGATACCTACTAGAGAAGGCGTGCCTGATGAGTTATTTTATTGCAACTTCTAGGTTGCGTTAGTTGCGGTTACAGTAAACTATTCTCGCCTCCAAGATTATCAATCCTTGTTTTTCTTACTGTTTTAAGTCTTCTCTTCCTCTACCCAAAGAAGGGTGTAATGTTATTTCTAAAGTATGAAAAGATTGGGCATGATCACCAGACAGAACATTTTTTTTGCTTTAAACTCTAACTAATACTCTTATGGTTAGATTTAATGGTCTGCATTAGGACATATCCTTAAGGTAAAGTTGATAAATTTTAACTAGGGAAGAATTCAGACGCAGAAGGGTCGATGCTTACAGCTCACCTGCAAAGTTATGCATCTGCCGCTTATCTCATTGTCATTGATTTTAAATATTTTTTTAGAGAACTTTACTTAAAGGTGAATCTGAATGAAAAACTCAGAACCTAGTAACGTTGTAATTCGTGTTTTTCTCTCAATTTCATTAATTTTTATTCTTTTCGGGATCGGAGCATTAATCAATCACTTTTTTAAAATAGCCACTGATAGAGAAGAAGTATTGGAAGAACCTGAAACCGAATTAGTGAATTAAGTTGAAAATGCCTCGCAAAGCAAAGAAAGGATATAAAAAACGTAGGTCTACTCTCATTAAGCTGATTTGTTGTGGAATTCTGACTCTCCTACTTTTTTTGCTGTCCGGACAACCCTATCTCGCTCAAGGAGAACCAACTCAAACAAGTCAGCTTCCAATCTTAACTCCCGAACCGTCAGAACCCGTTGAACCTGAGCAGGTTGCGCCACCGCGTCCCACTCGCTCCGGACCAACCGATCCGCAGGAAGTAGAAGCCTTCATAGATAAATTCTTTGCTCAGGAGATGCAGGACGAACACGTTCCTGGTGCAGTTGTTGCTTTGGTAAGAGATGGAGAAATCCTGTTCACTAAGGGTTATGGCTATGCGGATGTAGAGCAGAGAATACCAGTTACTCCCGATAAAACTCTCTTTCGCGTTGCTTCCCTCTCCAAGCTGGTTACTAGTACCGCAGTAATGCAGCTATACGAGCAAGGATTACTCGACTTGCACAAAGATGTTAACCCATACCTCAAATCCTTTCAAATCGAAAACCCATATCCAGAACCGGTTACAGCTGCCAATCTCATGACGCAAACGGATGGTAGCAGTCAGCAGTTGTTTGGTCTGGCCGCTCGAACGGCATCTCAGATGCTGCCACTAGAAAAGTTCATTCCTAAACATATGCCTCCCATTGTGTCGCGACCGGGTGAACTCTATAGTTATTCCAACATGGGGATTACCCTTGCAGGCTACTTGGTGGAGGCACTCTCTGGCCAACCCTTCACTCAATATATCGATGAAAACCTTCTGCAACCTCTAGACATGAGGCGCAGTACTTTTCTTCAGCCATTGCCACCCTCTCTAGCATCAGACTTAGCAGTGGGTTATGAGTCTAAAAATGGCAGCTTTCAGAGGCTACCCTTCCTTCATCTCAACATTGCCCCAGCGGCCGCATTGAGCGCAACTGCCACAGATATGGCTCACTTCATGATTGCCCATTTACAGAATGGTCGCTACAAAAACTCTCGCATTCTGAAGGATGATACAGCGCAGTTAATGCATCAGCAGCACTTCACCCACCATCCCAAATTACCCGGTGCTGCCTACGGCTTTCACGAGCTTTTTGAAAATAATATCCGGGCAATTGGACACTTTGGCGGTTTGCGCGGGTATTCCTGCTCCTTAGTCTTACTACCTGAGCAGAATGTCGGGCTTTTTGTTGCTACTAATAGCATTAATCTGATCTACACAAACCTCCTTTCTCAGTTTTTTCACCACTACTATCCCCTACAAGAGAAACCTACACCCCCCAAACCACCTGCCAATTTTGCAGAACAAGCCAAGCGTTTCATCGGCACTTACCGGGATATAGAGTATCCTCGTGGCACCCTTGCCAGCCTCGGTGGATTGGCTAGACACCTCGACGTAAAGGCTAGGAGTAACACCAATTTGACCGTTGAGACTTCCGATTTCTTCTTTGTCGGAACCCCTGTGCAGAAACCGTTGATGCCTGTAGAACCACTGTTATTTAAGCGAGGTGGCGATGGTGCTTACGCAGCTTTTGGGGAGGATAATAAGGGTCGTATTCGTTACCTGTATCATCCCATTGGTCCCAGAATTGGCGCGTTTAGAAAGATATTCTGGTACGAAACTGTCCCCTTTCAGTTATGTTTAGTGGGATTTTATACTGTACTTTTCCTGTCAGGAGGCATCACCTGGATTATCAGGTCTTTGCGTAGCCGTTTCCGCAAGCAGGGTTTTAAGGACAACAAACTTGCTCAACTAGCTTGGTTAGTAGCGGGTCTAGTCAGCATTCTGAATTTGGTTTTCTTGATTGCTTTTCCGTTGGCAGTTGGGCTGATTGGTATCTGGAATCTTGTGTATGGTGTACCTGCCATCATCATCGCTTTGCTGTGTATTCCACCCGTAACCACTGGTATGAGTTTGGCATTACCCACGTTTACCGTGCTGGCATGGAAGAATAAGTACTGGTCAGTCTGGGATCAAGCACACTACTGTTTGATTACTCTGGCTGCCTTGGCTTTTATTCCGTTTCTAGTTTATTGGAATCTATTGGGTTTCCAGTTTTGACTTGTTGACACTCCAACGGCTTAAAGCGCGTTGGATTCTTGGTTCAGCGACTCGCCGTTAAACGACAGGATTGCTCCAATCGCCCAAGAGGGCAAATCTCCCCAAGCGTAGGTTCCCGTGTGCCCCACGGTACACAGTGCTAACTTTAGGATGTTGATTGCGGCATTAACATCCCTGTCTTCAATGAATCCGCAATGCGGACAAACGTGAGTTCTTGTTGATAGGGACTTCTTCACTTTTTTCCCGCAGCTAGAACAATTCTGGCTTGTATTATGAGGGGGCACCGCAACAGTAACCTTCCCGTATTTGAAGCCAAAATATTCTAACCACTGACGGAATGTTGACCAACCAGCATCACTAATAGATTTAGCTAGATGTCGATTCTTTACCAACCCTTTCACATTCAAGTCTTCATAGGCTACCAAATCGTTAGATTGGATGACGGAGTATGCGAGGAGCTTGCAATACTCTTTTCGCTGCCTACTTACTCTTAAATGCTTCCGGGCGTATCGTTGTCTCGCTTTGTGGTAGTTCTTTGACTGCGGTTTAGCACCTTTAACGAACTTCTTAGATTTTTTGCGGTTTGCTCGATTGAGTTGAAGCTCTGATGAGCGATAGAACTGAGGACAGGGTTCTGTATTACCTTTGTTATCAGCAATAAAGAATTTTAACCCTAGGTCTAAACCTATGACCTGGCCTGTTGGTTCAGTTTCTATCCTGACTTTGACATCAATTGCAAATTGAGCGTAGTAGCCGTCAGCCCTACGGACTAATCTCACTCGCTTAATCTGCTTGACATCGTAGTAGTTAAGGTCGTAAGTCCCCTTTAATTTAAGGGTTCCTATTCCTTTTTTGTCAGAAAAAGTAATACGCTTCCGGTCAAGAGAAAGTTTCCAGCCCGAAGTCTTGTATTCAACAGAGCGGGTATGTTTTTTGAATTTCGGAAACCCTTTCTTCCCCTTGACGAACTTCTTACAGTTGTCGTAAAACCGAGCAATCGCACCCCAAGCTCGTTCAGCCGCAGCTTGTCTAGCCATTGAATTGAGTTCATCAGCACAGGGAAATTCCGCTGCTAACACAGCACAGTATTTATTGAGGTCATATTTGCCCACTTTTTCGTTATCCATCCAGTGCCGCAGGCATTTGTTTTGGATGAATTGCGATGTGCGAATTGCCTCATCAATTGCTCTATATTGAGCGTCCTTCGCCTTAATTTTGAACTCGTAAATTATCATAGCAAACGCTCGAAGACTTGCTAACGCTACGCTAACGACCTACCCACCCCGTTCATTATGTTACCGCGTTCTGCATAATCCGCTGATTAACTTTCGTGACTTTTGCCAACGGGATTGGTTGGCGGAGGAACATAGCCAACCCGCCTTATATCCCACGCTTAAAAGTCGTGGGTTTTACGGCGCTGTCTATAAAGGAGAAAGGAAAAAACCCTTTTTCCCTTCTGCATATAGTTGTGTTTATTCGTGTTCACCTGCTGATCAGCGCCAATTTCCTACCAGAACATAAGGGGCCCACAGACGCGGCTGCTGCTGGTATCCGCTATCTTTCAACAGAGACACTTGAGCACGGCGTAGAGCTTCAGCTTTGGTAATCGTTTTATCCTTTAATTCCTGATAAAACCGAGTCATTACTTTTGCTGTGGCAGCATCGCTAACATACCACAGGGTTGCTAATGTACTGCGTGCTCCTGCTCTCACTGCAACACCCGCTAATCCTAACGCGGCCCGCTTATCTCCGGCTGCTGTTTGGCAAGCACTAAGAACCAAAAGTTCAATCGGACTTCTACCTGTTTCTTCTCTGGAACGCAGTAGAGTGTTGAGCTGATTAACGTTGAGGCGGTTATCCCAAGTGAGAATAAAGGTATCTTTCTCATTGGAGCTAAACTGACCGTGAGTAGCTAGATGAACGACTGGGAAAGGAACTGAATCGATTTCTTTTTGAATAGCGGTAGTGGTAAAGTCTTGATCGAGGAGTAGTTCACCTGGCACTTCGGACTTGATATCTTTCAATTCTTTCTCTACAAAAGGAAGGGCAGGGAAGCCCTGACGAGCTTCACTCAACCCAGCTTTGAGTGCAGAAAGCTGACCTCTTGTTAGAGATTCGGAATTGAGTAGTTGTAGTCCTGGGGTGTATGCGATCGCATATTTTTCCACTAAGAACTGCTGTCCATCATGCAAGATGGCCATAGGCAGATTCAACATGGGGCCATCCAGCACGAAGACGAGGGTTTTGATCTCACTGGCAGCGATATCTCGTTCTACAGGTTGAATTAACCAGTCATAAACCTGTTGCGCTAGAGGTAAGTACGGCTGCGGTGTCGCAAGATTGTTACAGTCTCTGCCCTCAACTCCTATCCCTCTTTCGCATTCTCTGTCTCTTTGTTCTGGGACTAAAGTTCCTCGCTCAGAGTCAGTTTCTGTCGTTTCGACTTGTCCCCTTTGAGTGGGATCATTAATCCGAGGGTCGATCGCTTCCCGCAATTGAGTCAAAACCTCTTCCACCTGCGCTTGAGGTAGAGACGTGGTGTAATGGCGCAAAGGAGCATTCGGCAGGGACAGCACCACCTCTAAGCGATCGCGTAAAACAATCGGGTAAATAACAGCAGCTTGTTGATCAATTTGGTCAATCTTAATGGGTGTACCCGTCAAACAATCTTCTCGGAAGAAGTTGACCAATTCTGCTAACTGAAGCGATTCAATGACATCGCGAGCTTGAGCTAAGTTTTGTTCATCGGCTGGGGATTGCAAGAGTAACCCCACAAGCTGGCGATAAATCGGTTCAACACTCTCCCGAAACGAGAACTGAACATTGGGGTTAATACTCACTAAGTCTTTGCGAAGAGATTGGAGGGTACTGATGGCAGAGGTGTAAGATGCGATCGCTTCTTTACGATTTCCTTGTGCTTTGAGCAGTCGTCCCAATTGCCATTGCCAACGATAGGCAATATCTGCTGCATTAACTGTTTGAGCCAACAGCAGCGCTTGCTCGGTGAGTTCTCTGGCTTCCTTGAATTGCTCAGTCTTTTCGTACAATTCGCCCAGATTACCGAGAGCATAAGCGGTAGCCCGTTGGTCGCCTAATTGTTTAGCCTGTTCAACCGCCGTTGCTAAAAGTTGAGCTGCCTTATCCATTTCAGAGGATGATAGCTTCATCAAACTCTGAGCTAAGTTAATCCGGATATAAACAGCAGCTCTACTAGGAGGCAAGTTAGCAATTTCAGACTCAATTTCAGACAATAACACTTGCGCTTCTGAGAACTGTTTGTCTTCTATCAGTAAGCTCAGCTGATTTAATTGCGCTTGGATTCTGAGTGTGGGTGAGGTAGATTCCGCTGCTGCCTGTTGATAGAACGCCAGAGCACCTTTAGATGTTTTTCGTGCTTGTTGGTCACTATTGATCATCCGCTGAGCGCGGAGCGTATTGCCTAAACTCAATTGAGCCGCACTAATATTTGGAGAGGATTGCAATCGTTGGGCTATTTCCAAACTTAGCCTTAAAACATTCTCAGCTTGCTGAAGGTCGCCTACTAGTTGTAGGGCATCACCAAGGCTACGCAAAGCAACTGCTGTAGCAAGAGAGTCGGGTTGTTTTTTGATCGTTTGAAGCTGTTCATCGGATATCTGACACTCTTGATTATTAATCCCTAAAGCTTCTAGCGATATCTTACAAGCCCTGGTATAAAAGCCCAAATTTTGCAGAGCTTGGGCTTGGTTAATTAGGCTTTGAGTTCTCCCGTCTTTATTGCCGATTTGAGCATAAATAGTAGCAGCCTGTTGCCAAGTATTAAAGGCTTGTTCCGGGCGTCCCATCGCTAATTGCAGACGACCCTGAATATCTAGAGTTTGGGCAAGAATTTGTAATCGTTCTGATGGTTGTCCCTGAGTCCCGACTTTTTCACCCGATTTTAGTAGGTTCAAACTTTCTGTCAGTGCTTGTTCGGCTTGCGCCCATGAACCGAGTTGCTGATAAGCTAAGGCAAGATTACTCAAAGTCATCGCTTGCCTGAGTTTATCGCCCTGAGCCTTAAAAGCATCTGCGGCTTGTTGTAAAACCGATGCTGCCTCTGAGAACTTGCCGACATCATAGAGAGCTTTACCTTGCTGCACCAATGTCGTTGGATTTTGGAAACTCTGAATCACAGTCACTTCCGCAGGACTATGGGCAAAAACAGGTAATTGTTTAGCATCCAACAACCAAGCAAACCCTTGGGCCAATAGAAATGAAGCTATAAATAGCAAAGAGAAAATAATTTTTGATTGAGGAAACCGACGATCGCGTAACGGCATAATAATA
>JBFLZA010000365.1:0-9192 GCA_040756535.1 Cyanobacteriota bacterium | reverse complement strand
CACTAAATATCTGGGTGGGCATAGCGATGTCCTGGGAGGAGTAGCGATTACCAAGATTGAAAATGATTTTTTTAACAGGATTCGGAAAATTCAAACCGCTGGTGGTGCAGTAGCTTCTCCCTTCGACTGCTGGTTGGTACTCCGAGGGATTCAAACCTTACCCTACCGCATGAGGGCACATTCGGAAAACGCACTTAAAGTGGCAGCCTTTCTCAGTGAACACCCCAAAGTTGAAATAGTTTATTATCCGGGACTCCAACAGCATCTAGGATATGAAATTGCTAAACAACAAATGCAACTGTTTGGGGGAATGCTTTCTTTTCAGATAAAAGGAGGGCGGGACATGGCTTTTGCTGTAGTGGCAAAGGTGAAACTCTTTACACGGGCAACCAGTTTAGGGGGTGTAGAAAGTTTAATTGAACACCGTGCTTCAATGGAAGGAACACAAACAAAAACTCCTGATAATCTACTTCGGGTTTCCGTTGGTCTTGAACATCCAGAAGATTTGATAGAAGACCTTGCTCAAGCCTTAGAATAATCGACTAGCAATTTTAGATTTTAGATTTTGGATTTTGGATTAAAAGAATTTTTTTTGCACCTCGATTAGGTAGATAATTGTTCTAGTGCAATGCGGCAAAAGTTTTCCACCACTTCAGTAGGATTAAAGTAAAAGCTTACTCCTCAGGCTCCCCCGCTCCCCCGCTCCCCCGCTCCGAGAGCTGCCAACTGGTGGATTATTTCTGCCTGGGTGCACTAGTAGTCTGTCAATTTTTAATTGACGGGTTGAGGCAGACGCGGAGACGCGGAGACACGGGGACGCGGAGAGAGAGTTTATCCATCATTTCGTGCTTGACAGACCACTAGGTATTCCTACAGGGTTCATACTCAAATTCGTGAGGAGACGAACAATGCATCGAATTCAGCGATCGCTGCTGATCAGTCTAATTATCAGTAGCCTCATCGCCTTGCTCATTAACGGACTTCCAAGTCTTTCCGTATTTGCTCAATCTGAGGAAATTACAGCACCTCAATCAGAAGGTTCAACAATCACCCTTGCTCAAGCAGTTAATCTTAATCGCCCGTTCCAAGAACTCGGTATTGAAGGCTCAATCTTAATTTATGACCGGGATGGAAAGCAGTTCTATGAGCACAATAGTGAACGCAACTCAGTTGCATTCTCTCCAGCTTCAACCTTCAAGATATTTAATAGCTTGGTGTCTTTGGAAACGGGTGTAATTCGGGATGATGTCGCTGTTCTGACTTGGGATGGAATTGAGCGGGACTTTCCCGCCTGGAATCGAGACACCAACCTCCGACAAGCTTTTAAAGACTCTACCGTTTGGTTCTATCAAGTCCTTGCCCGCAAGGTGGGGTATGAGCGGATGCAGAACTGGATCAATCAAGTTGGCTACGGTAATCGCCAAATCGGAACACCTGAGCAGATTGATCGCTTTTGGTTGACACAACCGCTGCAAATTACACCTAAACAACAAATTGAATTTTTGCAACGGCTCGATCGCGGTGATTTACCTTTTTCTCAACGCACGATGGATTTAGTCAAAGACATTATGATTTTTGAACGAACTCCCAATTATACTTTACGAGCGAAGACCGGTTGGAGCACCAGCACCACCCCCAAGATTGGTTGGTTTGTCGGCTATTTAGAACAAAATGATAATACTTACTTCTTTGCAACCAATATTGTCATGCCGACTATAAATGAGGCAGCCAAGCGAATTGAAGTAACTCGACGCTGTCTCAAAACATTAGGATTGCTCTAAGCATTTGTATTTGATGATTGGGCATACTCGTGATAGCTATTTCACTTCTCTGGATTGCGGTTAATGCAGATTCATTTCAATAAAAGAGAGGTCTATAGCGCCAAAATTGGCAACGAAAGCAACGTTTAAATTTTCTAGAGAATTGACTAACCAAGTTGTTGTATCGATTGCATGAGATTCATAGTGGTTAAATAAGATAGAAAATCGTTCTTCTAAATCGGTCTTGGCATGACCGGAGAGCAGTACAATTTTTAGTAAAAGTACCGTTGTTCTGAGCGGCCCAAGGTTAGAAATAAGATCGATAAAATAGATATGATTTGGGTTTTGTGGACTTTCTACTAAAAATTTGAATAACTGGCGGCAAGTATTCCTGAGTAAAGATTCATTAATTTTCTGGCAATCTCTCTCAGAAAACATATTTTTTAAAAAATTAGATAAGCGCTTGTTAAACTGATGCTTACCGTACTCGGAATCAATGGCAGAAATTAAGTATTCATACAAATCGCTTTTAAAGTCTCGATAAGAGAGTAACTGTGCTTTGTGGGCTAGGAAAACATGAGCTAAATCTTTGTAAGTGTAAGAGCCTTCAACTTTTCCCACAAATTGTTTAAGTGCTAAGTAAAGCTCTTTATCACTCAATAGAGTAGGGTTTACGGGTTGAATCAGAGGGTTGCCTGTAGTCAAGACGGTTTTAGAAGCCGTTGACACTTGCCTAACCAAGTAAGTGGCGTATTGGGAAAGATTGAGAGCAAATTGCCACTGCCGTTCTGCTTGAAGCTGTTGAATGGTTTGCTGATGTTCGTGAGAACTGCCCTTTTTCAAAAAACAATGGGAGTATAAGTAAGGATATCGATAAATATAGGTTTTTAAGCAAGGATTCGTTTCGTCAATAGGGGGTGGCAGAAACAAGCGTTTTAGAGTCAGATACTCCTCACTTTGGGTAAACTGATGAATCAGTCTCCGCAAGCATTGGATGGAGTTGGGGGGAGCAGCTCCTCCTCTGTCCCATTGAAGGAAATTTTTAAATAAATTGATCAACCTAGCGATCGCAAACTTTGAGGAGGGAGTTTGCCAGTTGTTGATCAGGATATAACAACAACGGTTGAGAAAGTACTTGAACCGCCCCTCGCTAGGATTGGAAATGAGTATTCGGCGTAAGGCGGCGGCAATTTCCGGTTCGGGGTAACCAATCCCTTCAATAAACAGTTTGCGAAACCGCTCAATCATCGTTGTCGGCAGTTCCTGTTGCACCCGCTCCAGCAGGTGATCATATACAATCTGCTCATCTTGATCAGAGTGAGGAATGGGTGCTGGGGGAGAATTTGTCTGTTCTCCGATGTGTTGATCGAGCCAGCTACGATTAAAAATCTCTTGGTAAATACGATTGTAAACTCTAACTACAGGTTGAGCATAAAGCTGTCCCATCGGCTGCTTAACCACTAACCCTGATAGCCGCAATTCCATCTGCTCACAGGAGTCATCTGCAGGAATTTCGCCTTGATACAAAATTTGCCCATAGATTTCCAGTAACCGATTGATACGTTTGCTACTTTGCAGCAAGCGATCGCGTATCGATCTTAAATGCTCTGGCTCATCCTGAGTCTCCCAGTTTTCGATGATTTTTTCTCGTACTAGCTGCTCAACCCGCTCAGCTTCAGTACCTGCTGAGATCAAAGAACTTTCCTTAGAAACAAGTTGACAAAGCTTTTGGGTGAGAAAGGGTTTACCGCCTGTCCAAGCAAAAATAGCTTGAAGTACAGCTTGAGGGTTGCTTGCTTTAGATGCTAATCCTTGCGCTAAACCGAGACATTCATAAAGTTTAAAGCCAGTGAGGTGAATTTCCTGGCCCATTTTAAAAAGAGGATGTTCTTGAGTTCCCATCAACTCACAAGGGGTAGCGACTCCGAGGAGTACCCAGTTCAGACGCTCATATTCGGGATACGTCGCACGCTGCTTGTAGCAGGAGTAAATCAGGGTAAAAAAATCATCTACCTTGAAATTAAGGCTCTTGATCGTATCGATTTCATCGACGAAAATCAGGAGATTTTGCGGGATTTGAGGCAGCAACACCTTACGAATAAATTCGCTCAAGCGCTGCACGGGAGAGAGAGATTCACGCTCGTCCCACCAAGTGGAGACATCAACTTCATCTAGCAGGTTAAAACTGTATGCCAGAGCATCGATAATACCTGCATACCACTGGTTTTGGGTAATATTTCGCTCATCAATTGCCATTAAGTCAATCACACCACAGGCAACCCGCTCTGTTTTTAACCGTTGCATCGTCTGTACTCGGAGTGAAGACTTCCCCATCTGGCGTGAGTTGAACACATAGCAAAACTTGCCAGTCAGTACTCCTTCATAAAGATCAGAGTCCGCCTGCCTAATCACATAGGTAGGAGAATCTTGTGGTAAGCTGCCCCCGACTTGATAGTCATATCCCGATTTCGTTTCTAAGTACATAGATGCATCCGTTGGGACTCATCCTGATAGTGGGTTGTTATAGGTGAGGAGTCAGTTAGAAATGACTCTTGACCCATAATCTCTTACAAAAGACAAAATTTTGCCAAGTAGCAATACTATTTATCTCTCAAGGCGTTACTACTTATGCAAGAAGTCTTTCCACAAGGATGATCAACCAACTCTCTAAACCAGACTATAAGAAGGGTTCGGATTGCATGGGTTCATCATAAAACTATAGGGTGGGCAATATTGCCCACCCTACTGCACTGGTGGGGCAACCACGGAGGGATTGCCCCTACCATTAATGAACCAACGCTCTAGAAATTTTCGCGGTTATCGATCGCCCTCTTCATCCGTTCAATCACCTCAGTAACAGGAATTGCCCCGATATCTTGGGACTTGCCTCCAGCAGCGCGGATACGAATGCTCAGAGTGTTGGACTCCACTTCCTTCTCACCCACGACTGCCATTACAGGGATTTTTTCCTTCTCGGCATTGCGGATTTGTTTGGGTAAGCGATCGCCACTGGTATCCACCTCGGCACGTATGCCAAGTGCTCTCATTTTCTCGGCCACTTCCTTGGCATAAGGAAAGAATGTGTCACTCACTTGTGCAATCCGCACTTGCACAGGCGCTAACCAGAAGGGGAAATCCCCCGCATACTCTTCGATTAAAATACCGACGAGTCGTTCTAGTGAGCCAAACGGCGCACGGTGAATCATGACGGGACGCTTGCGAGTGCCATCTTCGGCAACGTACTCCAAATCAAACCGCTCTGGTAGGTTGTAATCTACCTGTACGGTTCCCAACTGCCATTCGCGATCGAGCGCATCCCGGAAGATGAAATCGAGCTTTGGCCCATAAAACGCCGCTTCTCCAATTCCCTCAAAGTGTTCCATTCCCAGCGTTTCCACCGCCCGACGAATGGCATTTTCTGCCTTGTTCCACGCCTCATCAGAACCAATATATTTATCTGAATTGGGGTCGCGGAAACTTAATCGAGCTCTAAAATTGGAGAGTTTTAAGGTTTTGAACACCGACAGCGTTAAATCGACCACACTCAAGAATTCCGCATCTAACTGTTCTGGAGTGACGAACAGGTGAGAGTCATCTTGAGTAAAGCCGCGCACTCGTGTTAAACCCCCCAGTTCTCCGGATTGCTCGTAACGATAAACGGTGCCAAATTCAGCGAGGCGCATGGGTAATTCCCGGTAAGAGCGCAACTCATTTTTATAGATCTGGATGTGGAAGGGACAATTCATGGCTTTGAGGACAAAGCCCTCATCCTCCGACTCGCCCATCATGGGGAACAAGTCTTCTTTATATTTCTGCCAGTGTCCAGAGGTTTTGAACAGGTCTATTTTTGCGATGTGCGGAGTTACAACCTGCTGATAGCCTCGTTTGATCTGTTCCTGCTTGAGGAAATCTTCTAAGATACCGCGTACTATTGTTCCTTTCGGGGTCCATAACGGTAATCCGGGGCCCACCTGATCGGAGAAGATAAACAGCCCTAGTTCTTTCCCCAGCTTGCGGTGGTCGCGTTTGAGTGCTTCTTCCTTACGGCGTTTGTACTCTGCTAAGTGATCGGGCGCTTCCCAAGCCGTGCCGTAGATGCGCTGCAACTGAGCTTTCGTGGCATCCCCTCGCCAATAAGCTCCCGCAACGCTTTCTAATGCAATTGCCTTCGGGTTCAATTCTGCTGTGTTTTCCACATGAGGGCCAGCGCATAAGTCCCACCACTCCTCTCCCAAGTGGTAAATGGTAATGGGGTCTTCCAATCCTTCGAGGATTTCGAGTTTGTAAGGTTCGTCCAGTTGTTTAATTCGGCGTTCGGCTTCTTCTCGACTCACCTCTTCCCGAATAACTGGCAGTTTGCGCTTGATGATTTTGTCCATCTCTTTTTTGATGGTTTTCAAGTCTTGCTCAGTAAACGGCTCCGGTTTGTCGAAGTCATAGTAAAAACCATTCTCAATCCAGGGGCCGATCGTCACCTGTGCCTCCGGAAAGAGCTTCTGCACTGCCATCGCCATGATGTGAGAGGTTGTGTGTCGAATCTTTTTTAATGTCTCGGACTCACTGGTGCGGGGCAGATAAATTTTTTCTGGCTGTTCTGGCGCTTCGGGGTTAGGCATAGGTGAGGTGTTCGATAAGTAGCTTTTCTTAGAGTTAAAAATTGATTGTGTTGCTCTGCCTCTATGATACAGAGGTTGTTTTTCTATTGGCGGCTGGCGGTAGAATTAAGGAAAGTGCCAATGTTGTGAAGAAATGTAAAGAGAGTTAATATAAAACTTAACTGAAAAAATTTTTTAATTTATGCATCAATCACAGCCATCAGAACAGGAATTGCTCAAATCGGTATTACAGCCCTTATTAGAAGATTTTCAATATTGGTTTTCACGATCGCGCTCTTTATTAGAAACTGAAGATATTACTTTTTTGAGCAAGGAGCAACAATCCGATCTGCTGGCGCGAGTCCAACACGCCCAACAACAGGTCAGTACAGCGCAGATGCTTTTCCATGCCACGGATGGTCAAGTGGGGATTGAAACCTCTACGCTGGTTCCTTGGCATCGCTTAGTCAGCGAGTGCTGGCAAGTCGGGAGGCTTTGGCGCTCGACGCAATCTACAGACTCCTCTCAGGACAACTTAGGCGATCCCACTGCCTGAGTCCCCAGATTGAGGAAATCTCAGATTCAGGAGTGATAAGCTGAACTAACTACAGATAAAAAATCAATTTCGTATTCACTATCTAGACAAGAGAAATTTACAGACAAACGGTTGGTCTGGAGGACAGAGCTATGTTACACCTACTTTATCTTGTGGCTTTTACAACCATAGCGTTTTTGGCGATCGGGAATTTACTGCGTAGCTTGTTGAGTGTGAGTAGAGATGCCCAACGTCTTTACTCACCCGCAGGCAGACCCCCTTCAGAATGGGGAAACTCGCCATTAATGGCTTCTCGTACTCGATATCAGGCTGTGCCCCATCCAGAATTGTTGGATGATACAGGGAAGCCCATCAATGAACCCCTGCTGGTGATGCGATCCATGTCGGTTGACGATGCCCGCGAACGGTTAGATGCCTTATATGATGCTTCTCCAGGGAACCGTACGGAGAAACAGGAAGAAAGCTAGCCCCGCTGAAAAATTTTGTTGGCTGTTTTTCATGAAAGTTTGGAGTTACAAAATGCTCCAAACTTTCTGTGTCAATCAGTGGATAGAAATGAAGCATTGCTAACGCTTGCGGCGGTAGCGATTGCGGATTTCGTTGCGAATACTCCAGCGTAAGTTATTGAAGTTTTCCCACAACGCTTTGAGCATGAGCAAGGCAAAGGCTAAGGCTGCAATGCTGATAGCTACAGATTTAGTAGTCAGTTCTGGAGCACCAGCCACGAAAAAAATTAGACCAACAGGTGCAGCAATAACGACGGAAATCACTGCGGCTTTGATCGCTTCAATAAAGAGAACACCTAGAGCAAATAATACAGATTTACCTCCTAAAAGAAAAACACCAAGGGCGTCATTCATTTCCCCCCCGTAACTCCAAAGAAGCCAACTGATAAACGCGATCGCTGCAAAAATTAGAACGACATTCACGACCCACATGATGCTTCTCCATGGCAATGGCTCTAAGCTAGCACTCGTGGTAGCTAACTCAGTTGTCGAGCAAGAGTATTACATCATTTGGCTATTATCGTCATCTCATATTGCCGCTAGTTACCCCTTCAAACGACCTAACTAGTAGGTAGGCAAAACGTTGCCGAGATACGCCACTAGAGCAGGGTGGAAACATCTAGCTGTGAGCTGATTTAGATTGACCAGCAAAGTCGTTAAGCTTACGAGAGTATTGGGGTTACAGGAAAGCCCTTATACCAATTCTCTAAATGCTTGCTACACATACTTTGCTTGCTCCCCCCTTTTGAACTCCCCCTCCCGTCTCCCATCCCCCGCCTACAGCACCCCCCTTTTTAAGGGGGCAAGGGGGAATCCAGACGTTGAAGAGCGCTTTTTTTGTCCGGGGGTTGGGGGGGATCGATGTGTAGTCTCTTCATCGTGAAATGGTATGAGCTTTTTGCCTCTTCTGCTTTCCCCTAGCGAAAACCAGTCTTTAAAAAGGCAATCAGCCTTGCTCTCTTGCTAAAGCTCCTGCATGAACAGTGGATATCTATATTCTTGACCTATTTGTCATCGGCTTACTCTTGCTTGGAGTCACTCTCGGCTCCGGTTGGATTTCGCGTTTACCTCTATCGTATGCTCTCATCTACCTGGTTGCTGGAGTTTTTATTGGCCCCTATGGCCTTCGGCTGATTCAATTGCGCCCTGATGCTGAATTTTTGGAACGGTTGACAGAATTTGTAGTTATTGTCTCAGTATTTAGCTGCGGTCTCAAAATGAATCGCCCTTTCAAGTTATGGGCATGGCAGACTACAGCGCGACTGATTGGGTTTTTGATGCCGATTTCGATTTTAGCAATTGCTGCTATTTGCCATTTCCTTCTCGATTTTGACTGGGGTGCAGCGATTCTCTTAGGAGCCATTCTGGCACCAACGGACCCGGTATTAGCGTCAGAAGTGCAGCTTGCCAATGTTGAAGATCGGGATGAATTGCGATTTGGTCTGACTTCGGAAGGGGGATTAAATGATGCCCTCGCTTTCCCGTTTGTCTATTTCGGGCTTTACTGGATAAAGGATAGCAACTGGGAGAATTGGTTTAAACAATGGGTAGCAATTGATTTAGTTTGGGCGATCGCTTCTGGCATTGTTATGGGTATTGTGGTAGCAAAAGCCGTGGTTTGGATTGACAAACAAGTCCAGCGCTTCCGAGAAGTTGACGATTTGATGGAGGATTTTATTGCCCTTAGTACAATTTTGCTTACCTACTCCTTAACCGAAGTAGTAAATGGTTATGGATTTCTTGCCGTTTTTGTTGCTGGGGTTGTTGTTCAAGAC
>JBFLZA010000364.1:0-9205 GCA_040756535.1 Cyanobacteriota bacterium | reverse complement strand
CGTACTACCCAAAGATGCTCGTGAAGCCACTGATGTCTTCTTCAAACAAGGTCAGGGCGATGCCCTAATTAACTACGAAAACGAGATGATTCTCGCCGCACAGCAAGGCGAAAAACTCCCCTATATTGTGCCAGATGTCAATATCTCCATCGATAATCCCGTTGCTGTTATCGACAAGAACGTTGATACACATGGGACTCGTGAAGTTGCCGAAGCCTTTGTAAAATTCCTGTACACACCAGAAGCGCAACAAGAGTTTACCAGCGTAGGTTTCCGTCCAGTTGAACCCAAGCTAGAAAAAGCCGTGGAAAGCAAATTCCCCAAAGTCAAAACACTCTTCACTGCTAAGGATTTAGGGGGATGGGACAAGATTCAGAAGGAATTTTTCGATGATGGTGCTGTCTTCGACAAAATGCAAGCTGGCAAGTAGAAATCATTGCTGGTTGTTGGTTGTTGATTGTTGGACATGCAGACAACCTACTAACCTTCAACCTACCAACCTACCCTTCGGGAACGGCTGCGCCGAACAACGTTCAACTGTGCAACGACAAACAACAGACAATGACTATATATTCTCCCTCTAGGCGAGCGCGATCGCAAAACAATTTAACCAGTCAACTGAGTAAAGTTTCGTGGCCTTGGGCAATTACCATCGGGTATCTCAGCTTGATGCTGTTTGTCCCTGTGAGCGCTATGTTCCTGAAAGCCAGCACGGAAAACCCGGCTGAATTCTGGAGAATTGCCACCAGTCCCGTTGCCTTATCTGCGTATAACGTTACTTTTATCACTTCCTTGATTGCCTCAGCGATTAATGGCGTGTTTGGTACACTGATTGCTTGGGTTTTAGTGCGCTACAACTTTCCCTTGAAACGGATTATCGATGCCATTGTCGATTTGCCCTTTGCCCTGCCGACAGCCGTTGCAGGTTTAACACTGGCAACCGTTTACAGCGAACAGGGCTGGATTGGTTCTTTGCTGGAACCTTTTGGCATTAAAGTATCCTTCACTCGTTTAGGCGTGGGGGTAGCCATGCTGTTTATTTCCTTGCCGTTTGTCGTGCGGACAGTGCAACCGGTTTTGAGAGAGATGGAGCAGGAAATTGAGGAAGCAGCTTGGTGTTTGGGGGCTTCTGGGTGGATGACGTTCTGGCGAGTGATTTTACCTCCCTTGTTTCCGCCTATTTTGACTGGTGTTGCTTTAGGATTCTCCCGTGCTGTTGGGGAGTATGGCTCAATCGTTATCGTGGCGTCCAACATTCCGTTTAGCGATTTGATTGCGCCTGTCTTGATTTTTCAACGATTGGAACAGTACGACTATTCTGGTGCAACTGTCATTGGTGTGGTTTTGCTGTTGATATCGCTGGTAATGCTGTTGGCAATTAATCTCTTGCAAGCTTGGGGAAGACGTTATGCGTAGTTTCAATCCATCCATCCATCAAGGTATTCCGCCTGCGGGGGCTGCATTACCAACCGAGAAAAAAAATTGGGTTCCAGTGGTACTGATTGGGATATCCATCGCTTACCTAGCCTTAATCCTACTCATCCCTGCCTTGAATGTATTCGTACACGCCTTCGATAAGGGAGTCGGTACGTTTTTCAAAAACCTAACTAAACCGAGTTTTCTCCATGCGGTTAAACTAACAGTACTTTTGGCTCTAATTGCCGTGCCGATGAATACGGTATTTGGGCTGTGTGCTGCTTGGGTACTCGCACGCAAAAGATTTCCCGGCCGCACTTTGTTACTGAGTATCATCGACTTACCCTTTGCCATTTCTCCTGTAGTCGCTGGCTTGATGATTGTTTTGCTCTACGGGCGACAGGGATGGTTTGGTGACTGGTTAGAGGTTCACAACCTCAAGATTGTCTTTGCGTTTCCTGGTATGGTGCTGGCTACAGCGTTTGTCAGTATGCCATTTGTTGCTCGTGAAGTGATTCCCGTTTTAGAAGAAGCGGGTTCTCAAGACGAAGAAGCGGCTAAAACACTGGGAGCAAATAATCGGCAAGTTTTCTGGCGCGTCACCCTGCCGAATATTCGTTGGGGTTTGCTCTATGGGGTGATTTTGACTAATGCTAGAGCAATGGGTGAATTTGGTGCGGTTTCAGTTGTGTCAGGCAACATTGGAGGTAAGACGCAATCTTTACCATTGTTTGTAGAAGATGCGTACAAGCAGTATGAAACTGAAGCTGCCTATTGTGCTGCTGTGTTGCTGGCGCTTTTAGCCGTTGTGACTTTGGTAGCCAAGGAAATTTTAGAGCGGAAAACCCGTATTAAGGATATCGAATAAGCGATCGCACTTTGGCACTCAAGTAGGGGATACAGCTCAGGTTAACTCAACCCGATAAGTTTCTCCTTGTATGATTACGGAATCACCTGACACGAGTTTGCGGCTGCGTCGAGTTTCGATTTCGCCATTGACTCTCACTTGGCCCTCTTGAATCATTATCTTGGCTTCACCACCTGTGGCAGCCACACCAACCCACTTCAGAAATTGGTCGAGCTTAATAAATTGGTCGTTGGTCGTCATCTCTCAAAGCGTGAATTGAGTACATCCTGCCACAAAAATGCACCAAAGATGGCAAAGTAAATAGGCAAGCCAAAATCTGAAGAGGGAAAGTGCTACCTATGGAATTTGTCAAAGTTCAAGTCATGTTCGAGAATGCCCCTCGTAGGTCACATAAGGATTACTCACCAGAATTGGAAGACTTAAACGGAAAGATAGTGGAATTATCCCGCCTGCCTTGCCAGGGAGAGCTAATCTCGTTCGCTGAGGGTCAACTCCAGAGTGTAGGGCCGTGCTTTAGTGTTATAGAAATCGTACACTTCGCATCACCCCCCGAAAATGGCTTAGTCGGTCAACTAACACTGCGGAAGTGCTTCCCCCGGTAGGAATTTACTGTATTCATTGCAAGTCGGAAAAGCTAGAATGCTCAAATTTGATTGATGTTGTCTCTTGCCGTGGCTTCAAGAGTCCGAATCAATCAAAGCTTTAATTAATCCTATCTTGGCTTGAGTGACGTGCGTCTTGAAGCTGGGGTTGGTCGAACAGATGAAATATTCTCCTGTAGGCAAGTAGTGTAAGGCTAATTCTGGGTAAGTGATGATTTCCCAGTCCTTATAAACTTCGCTTGCCTCCTTCTGGTGTTGGGGGCGATGGCTTTCGTAACACCAGCCAGCTTCCATAAGCTTTCCGATCAGAGACGACATAGAGAAACTTTCCTTTTACTTGATTAACAGGATTGAGAGCAGTTCATAAGTAGCGATGCGCTGGTAGAGTTTCCCTGGTGATAACAAGGCATGATTTTTTGTATCTCCACCTTAGCATCAGCTCGTATAAGCATCGACCTGCTTGCATCTGCTATATCCCATATATCCCAGAGGTGCCAGCCCCATTAGATATAATGCTATTCGGTTATGCGATCGCTCATTCCTGAGAAGTATTGGTCTATTCTTGGTGCCTTGCCACACATCTACCACCAAGGCAGCAGGCTGAATGTGCCTCTCTCGTACAGGATGAACAAACCCAAGCCAATCAGGACAAAAGGAATAACGGTATGACCATATCGACTTAAAACGCGAGCAATGATAGATTGACGGGTTAATCGGTAAGCAATGGCACACCAAACTCCTACCATGAAAAAAAATACGCCGAGAATCACTCCTAATGTGGCGAAGTTACTGCCAGCGAAGAGCGGGATGTAAATGCTGATATTGTCACCCCCATTGGCAACAGTTACGGCTGCCACTTTATAAGTGTTGGGATTTAGAATACTCAAGAAAAATGAGACGATAGGGTTAGGATGTGAACTCGGCTTAAAATCGCTAGTAACTGTCTGCACTTGTTCTGCATCTTCTTGCCGATTTACCAGTTGATTCAGTCCAATGGCAATCGGTAGAAGTCCCAGTAATCCAATCCACTCACGCGGCACCAGTAAGCCACCCAAAAATCCTGGTAAGCTAGCCAAAACCAGAAGCGTAAAACCCAGGTACTGACCGATAACGATATGACGGATACGAAATTGAGCATTAACTTGGGTGAAAAATAGCAGTAGGATAATGATGTCATCAATATTGGTGGCTGCAAAAGCTGTTATCCCTACTATGAGAGCTGTCCCAAGTTCACGAATTAGGGGGTAGAGCTGAGATAATTGTGATATCAATTTCGGTAGATTTCTTGTTTAAGATTTATTGATAATAGGTAGAATTCATACCTATGAATTATTATCCATCTAATAGTTTGACATTACCTTGAATTACTCCTTTTCCACCCCAAGAATACCTAGAGTAAGAGTTAGAGGAAAGGAAAAAAGGTAATTAGGGAACCTTTTACCTTTCCTGCCTCAGTATTCTTCTACCGAGAAGGGAGTCAGATGTAATCTGAATCAAACCCTATAAATCAGCGTCTTAGAAATAAGTTCCAATGAAGCTGTAACTAAGTCCTATCAATACAAATAAGGTCAAAATAACGTAAGCAAAATCTCGGCGTCGTAGGAAAGCCAAAAAGGAAAATACTACGCGTGCGACTGGAGTAGCAATCAGTAGCAGCAGTCCAAATTGAATAAACCCACGGCAGCTACCTGATAAAGCGGCAATCACTACACCATCTGGAGAACATAACACTGCTGGTTCTCCTTGAAAAAATCGGTAGTCGGCTGGCTCAGCTCCGTAGCGCATCAAGTACAGGATGCCGCCTGTCAAGACAATAGCGCTAGAAAGCAGAACACCATATCTTAGGAGATAGCTGATCAACTGTTCAAGGGAGCGATCGCTCGATATCGATACAACTTGCTGTTTTCCCTCTACCTCTAAAACTGAGCTACCAAACTCTGAGGCTTCCGGTGGCAATGGGAGTGCAACCACTTGAGCCTCCTGTATTACTGTTGCTCCTGTCTGAGTCAAGTGTTTTGAACCCCAGTTATTTTCAGAATCCAACTGATACATTCTAAAGGCCCCCTATCAGACTGTTGTAGACCATTTTCAATGCCATAACGACGAGTACAAAACTAAAAACAATTCTCAAAATCGGTGTCTTGGCTCCTACTAGAACTCTTGCTCCTAAGAAGGCACCGGGCAATACACCCAACATCACAGGCATCGACAGCCCCGGATCGATGTAACCCCGTGCTAGGTAAACTGAGGCTGATGCTGCTGCCGTCACGCCGATCGTAAAATTGCTGGTGGTGGTAGACACTTTAAACGGAAGACGCATGACTTGATCCATCGCTAGCACCTTAAACGCGCCTGAACCAATGCCAAGCAGTCCCGAAAACACTCCAGCTAACCCCATCAGTCCAAACCCAATTGGGACAGAATCAGCTTTGTAAGACATCAGTCCATCAGGAGTTGGACAAGTGCCAGTCAGTCTCAACTGGGTGACTAAAGGACTAGGTGGTAATTCATCAGAAATTTCAGGCCGAGTTCGCTGTGCTAGGTAGGCTGAATAAAGCAGGACAATGGCAAGCACGATGGTTAGCGATTTAACAGAAACAATCGTAGCGAGAAACGCTCCGATTAATGCTCCAATTGTTGTCGCTACTTCCAGAAACATACCAATCCGCAGATTCGCGTAACCTTCTTTGATGTAAGCCGATGCGGCTCCGCAGGATGTTGCAATCACAGAAACCAATGAAGCACCAACAGCGTATCGGATATCAACTCCAAATACGGAGGTTAAGAGGGGGACTATCACGACTCCGCCCCCTAATCCAGTGAGTGCTCCTAGAAAACCAGCTGTAAATGAGCCAATCCAAACGAGTAGGGAAAATTCTAAAATATTCAACGTTTATTCCCCTTTTTTAGGGATGCACAAAAAAACAGTAAGGTAAGCTTTATCTTGTTGAAGTTTTAGCAACAAGTTGAATCAACTTGGCGGCTGACGAATCCTTTTGCGGTACTCGTCTGACGTGGAGAACCGCTCTCTTCTTCTTCAACCTAGTCCAATTATCGACTTGTTCGGGCACTCGTCCCTAATTTTTGACTAGCCCTGTCAAATGCAGACAACTACCCAAAAGAGCTAGTGGAGTCAAAGCCCAACTTTCCAAGATAATAAATATGCTTTATCCCATCAAAACAAACGGAAGGGGTATATTGCCATAGTAAACCCAAAAAATGAGCTGCTTGCTGCTTCCAGAGCTGCTTCGCTAACGCTGATGGGGTTTGTGCGATCGCACTTTAGTGGGCTAAGGCTAATTTTTAAGAAGTGTAGCACTAAACATCTACCAGCAGAAAGAATTCGCTTAGAATTTTCAGAAGGCTTTTGCTGGCAATCAACGGTATGTCACAATACCGATAATGTCATTCCCGTTGGTAACAATGACGGCGGCAATGCTTTACGTTTAGGAGAGAGAAAACTGGTAATTGGAAAACATATCGGCTGTAAGGTTCAGTAGTCATATGGCAAGCCCTGAGAAGTGTAAGGAACGCATATATATTGATTCAATTAGAAGAGAATGCTTGAGCTAATTGAGTAGATTTTAGAGAAAATCACTAATTTATATTCCTCACTATTTCTATTTTTTAATGCTTTTTTTCCCAGAATGATGCATTTTTATTGAACTGATATTTGCAATTTAAAATCATACCTTATGCGAATTCGCTAAGTCAATAATTATTGAAGAAGTCGGAAATTTTTTATTATTTCTAAATTTGATGAAATCCCCTGTAAAATCACCGGATTACTTTTAAAGAAATCCTATGAGTTTTTGGGAGTATTGAAAAAAAAACGGTTAGCTAATCAGGTCTGATAAACTAACTTCCAGCCCACCATTACCAAGATGGTATAAATGACAAAGCGGAGGCCCTGCTGAGGAGCGAGTTGGCAAAGTTTAGCACCCACTAATACTCCTGGTACCGTGCCTAGCCAGATTGGCAATACTAAATTCCAATGAACTGTCCCCAGACTGAGATGTCCGAGGGAGGTAAAAAGCAACAAAATAGCTGCCTGTGAAATGTCTGTACCTACTAGCTTACGAGAATCAAGGCGGAAAAAAGTAATCAGTACGAGTGCAAACATAGAACCCGAAGATACGCTAGTCAAACCAACCATAAAGCCTAATATCGCTCCCACAGCAAGGGTTTGGAGGCGACCTAACGTTGTTTTTAAGTCAAACTTAGGCGGATCGGGTAACTTCAATGTCGGTACAAATGTATTCAACAACAGCTGTGCAAGTGCTGACAAGGTGGCAAACAGCAACATAATCCCAATCAAGCGAAGCAGGAGGAAATCCAGGTTGAGAATCCGAGTATGCTGAATCAGATATAAAATTCCTACTCCAGTCAGTGACCCAGGAACGCTTCCTAGTACTAGCCATTTAACAACTTGCAGTTCTAGTGTTTGCTGCTGCCAATGCTTGAGGCTGCCGATAACCTTCATCAATGCGGCGGCTACTACATCAGAACTAATAGCGATCGCAGGTGGAACTTGAAACAGGAAAATCAACATTGGGGTAATGAGCGACGCGCCACCCACTCCTGTTAAACCGACAAGGATGCCAACCCAGAAGCTGAGGAATGGTAGTAGTAAGTCGTGCATACAACTGCTTGTTTGAGAACCTAAATGTAGTAAATGTAGTTCGACTGTTGAGTTTCATCCCGTTTATGGCATAAATCCTGTAAAGTATGGCTCTGCAAAACTGCGATCGCGGCTAGAGTGGCTTCTTGCCAAACCTTCTCAATCACAACACACTCAGGAGTCGCCAGTGGAGTTGAACCCTCCGGTTCCCTGCTTTTACTTCCTTCTAGGCAAGTTAACACTTCACCCACAGTGATTTGCCAGGGGGGTTTAGCTAACAGATAACCCCCTCTAGAACCGCGTTGACTACGGACTAAACCACCGCGCCTTAGAGCCATCAACAACTGCGCTAGATAGCGATCGGGGATTTGATGACTGGCCGCAATCTGGTCAATCTGTAAGAAGTTTCTTTTCCCATGGTGGTTGGCTAGTTCTAAAAGAGCCAACAATGCGTACCTCACCCTACTCGACAGTTCCATGCCTATGCGATCCTTTCAAAGCCAACCTAGTGTTAATATACTACGGTTTTCCGCTCGGCATTTAGCGGTTTAAGCGAGGTATGCTGCAATCCCCTCGGCACTGATGGTTTATGCCTAAATCGGGGATATGGAAATACCCATAAGGCTAGCGGAGATAGGCATGGCAACGGGTAAGGTACGGAGGAAGAACAGTTGTCAACGCAGTGAGCGCAACACTTCTATACTGAGAGCAATCAACCTGTTATATCTAGTGAACGCTTCTGTGGCTCCTGTGGCACTATCTACTATCAGACAATCGCATTAATATGACTTACTGTTTGGGAATTATCTCTTGCTTCGGTTTGGTCATGGCCGCTGACTCCCGCACTAATGCTGGTGTGGATTACATTTCTACATATCAAAAACTCTTCGACTTTTCTCGGTCGGGGGAGCGTGTGCTTCTGCTATGCACCTCTGGGAACCTCTCAATTACACAAGGAGTTCTCACCCAGTTGCACCGAGATATCAAAAACCAGGAGGAAATGAATCTTCATACCCTCCCTACTCTGTATGATATTGCCCGCTACATCGGCAATAAAATCCGACAGATTCAAGACGAAAACCGTCCTTACTTGGAGCGGGATAAAATTGACTATCAGTGCAACTTTATCGTAGGGGGTCAAATTAAGGGGGAAGAACCACAACTTTTCCTGATCTATAGTCAAGGAAACTTTATCCAAGCAACCAAAGAGACACCATTCTTTCAAATTGGGGAAACTAAGTATGGTAAACCCATCCTTGACCGAACCCTTACTTATGAAACTCCCCTAGAAGCAGTAGCTAAGTGTGCAATTCTTTCCCTTGACTCAACCTTAAAATCCAACATTTCTGTAGGGCCGCCGATTAACCTAGTGATGTATGAAGCCGATACATTTGTGCTACGTCATCAGTTGCAACTACGCTTGGGAGACCCCTATCTAGCGAAAATCCGCAAATTATGGGAGGCTTCGTTGCGTCAGGCGTTTGATAACGTGCCTGATATTGAATGGCAACTGATGCCAGAGGATTCCCTGGAAGATATCTTGATTGATTGAGAAGTTAATCATGTAAGTCGCGGCTTTATCTATAATGACCGCAATGATGGAATTTTTTCAACCCCGACATCCTAAGCTTTCGCGGGTTGAAACCCCTGTAACTGGATTAACACCATCAGCGCGATCGCACATCAAGGTCACCTCAT
>JBFLZA010000363.1:0-9213 GCA_040756535.1 Cyanobacteriota bacterium | reverse complement strand
ATCCAATTTAGCAGAATTGCTTTTCACCCTATTCTCTTCCCTCTAGTTTTTTGTTTGGCTCTACTGATTTTTATCAAAAGCTGGAAAAATACTAAATACTTATATCTAACTGCATTAGGATTTGGGCTTGCTCTTTACACCTATAATTCTGCAAGAGTTTTTGTCCCTCTGTTTATCTTAGGTCTGGTTTATAAATTCAAAAATCACTTATTTAAAGCTTGGAAACAAACTTTAATTGCCTGTATAATATTCCTGCCAATTTTTATTTTGCTATTTAGTTTTTGGATATCTCCAGAGGGAATGACCAGAGTTAAATCACTGGGCGGTATAGAAACCAATCCCATCCAAATCCTTATTAATTATTTATCTTATTTTAGCCCAATATTTCTTTTCTTTCTCGGAGACCCAAACTTCCGACACAGCCCTCCTGGAATAGGTCAATTGCATTTTCTCGAACTGATAACCGTATCTGTCGGAGTTTTTTTCTTATATCAGGAGAAAAGCCAAAGGCGCTATATCCTCTTACTTTGGTTGCTTCTTTATCCAATTCCTGCGGCTTTGACTGCACCCGAACATGCTCTAAGAGCAATAGTTGGGGCACCTTTATTTTCAATTTTTTCAGGTTACGGCCTCTCTAGACTAGCCGATAAATTTCAACTTCGCCAAAAAACATTTTCCTACTTAACTATCTTTTTTATAGCCCTAAGCCTTACCTGGTATATGAATTGCTATTTTTTAGCTTATCCCACCTATAGCACCCATAAAATTTGGCGGTATGGGATGAAGGAAGCTCTCTTGTATGCCCAGAATAGGGGTGACAATTGTATAAGAGTGAGCAATCAGTTTAAACATATGCATATCTTTATTCTTTTTTATACTCAATACAATCCCTCACTCTATCAGCATTCATCTATTGATGAATCCCGTTCTGCTGAAGGAAATTCTGGCTATTCTATAGGCAAGTACCATATAACTCCTATTTCCAAAGAATTGGTAGTGAAAGATAAATGTTTACTGATTATTAAGCCTAATGAGCTTAAAGAGATAGTAGCAGGAGGATACGAGTGGCATGAAGTTCGGACTATTAGAAATCCTCGCGGACACGAAGAAATTCGTCTAATTGAAGTTAAGAGCAAGAACTGACGAACTATAGCAAAAGGCAGAAGGAAGAGGGCAGAGGGCAGAAGGTTTATTATTGGTACTTAGTCGTTTCAGCCATTAAATCTGTCCTAACCTTTATGGCGTCAGCTATAAAACCTATTAGACCTCTTGCAAAAGTAAATTTACGCTCGTAAATCAATCAAATTCATCTGCGTTTATCTGCGGTTCATAAACTCAAAGCAGTATTTTGGCAAGAAGTCTATTGAATATCCTCACACAAAGCACGAAAGTCTAAAGGATTGGCTTCGCTACCTGTTTGGTTCGGACTATGGAGATAATCATCCAACCAACGGCAACCGCGTTTTAGCAGTTCATCTAAATCTAAATTCCACAGAATCACGGTTTTATCTTTACTAGCAGAGGCTAGCAACTTACCATCTGGACTAAAACTAACTCCATACACCTCATCGGTGTGGCCCTCCAACGTCTTAATTAAATTACCGTTTCGACTCCAGAGGTTCACGGTTTTGTCTTCGCTAGCAGAAGCAATAATTTTGCCGTCGGGACTGAAACTCACCCAATACACAGCACCATTATGCTTTAAGGTGGCAATAGGTTTGCGATCGCGATTCCACCCGTTATCCCGATTCCAGAGATTTACGGTGCCGCCACTACTAGCAGAAGCAATCAACTTGCCATCGGGGCTGAAACTCACCCAATTGACAGCACCATGATGCTTCAATGTTGCCAGTAACTGACCATTGCGCCTCCACAGCTTCACCGTTTTGTCTTCACTAGCAGACGCAATGATTTCACCATCAGGGCTGAAACTCACACCTCTAACTCCAGCCTTATGCCCCTTCAATGTTTTCACAAAGCTGCCGTCAGGGTTCCACAGCTTCACAGTATCATCGGTACTGCTAGAGGCAATCAATGTGTCGTCGGGGCTGAAACTGGCGCTGGTTACCTCTTCTTCATGACCTACCAAGGTTTTGAGAAGGGTGCCGTCCGCTTTCCACAGTTTCACGGTACGGTCATCACTAGCCGTCGCAATCATTTTGCCGTCAGAGCTGAAACTGATATGATTGACTCCCTGCTTATGCCCATCAAGAACGACTAGCAGCATTCCATCTCGATCCCAGAGTTTCACGGTATTATCATCACTGGCAGTCGCGAGGGTCTTGCGATCGCTACTGAAACTCACATTATTAACGGCATCGCTATGTCTTTTCAGGACTTTGAGCAATCGGCGATCGCGATACCAAAGTTTAATCGTATTATCAGCGCTAGCAGAAGCAAGAGTTTGACCATTAGGACTAAAACTCACGCCTTGCACCAAATTGCCATGCCCTTTGAGGGTATCAATTAACGTCCCGTCAGTTTTCCAGATTTTAACGGTATTGTCCGCACTGGCACTAGCGATCATCTGACCATCGCGGCTGAATGTGAGATAGACTACCCAATTGTTATGTCCTGTCAAGGTATGGAGGGGTACACCATCACGACGCCAGAGTTTCACCGTTTTGTCAGCACTGGTACTCGCTAGTACTTGGCTATCTGGACTGAAACTAACACTAGTAACAGCACCATCATGAGCCTGCCAGCTTTTGAGGAAGGTGCCATCTCGACGCCACAGCGTAATCGTCTGATCTTTGCTAGCAGAGGCAATGAGTTCGCCATCAGGACTGAGACTCACCCCCAAAACCCGATCGCTATGTCCCTTGAGAGTACTCAGCAAGGTACCATCCCGACTCCAGAGTTTCACCGTTTTGTCCCAACTGGAACTTGCGATCGCTTTACCATCAGAACTCCACACTACACTAGAGACAGGAGCCCTATGCCCTTGGAGCGTGTGCAGTAGGACACCATCAGCACTCCAAAGTTTCACTGTTGTATCTTCACTAGAAGACGCGATTATCTTGCTATCAGGACTATAACTCACGCTATAAACCCCACCCTGATGACTGGAAGTTAGGGTTTTGATCAGAGTGCCATCCGCTTTCCAGAGCTTAATCGTACCATCCTTACTCCCTGAGACAAGGCGCTGTCCATTAGGACTCCAACTTACGCTACTCACCCAGTCTTTATGCCCTTCCAAGCGTTTGTATTCTTTTACTCCATACACCGCCTGTTGGAGAGAGGTAATCACTCGCATCCGAGTCTCAGGTGTTACCCAAATCGATCGTTTCAGCTCTCCCCCGGCCCTTAAACTTTTGAGTAGTGCATCAAACTGTCGGTTAGAAGCGGCTAACGCTTCGGAGGATGCACTCAACTCATTTAACTGAGCATTGGTTTCACTAATAGCAGCTCGCATCCCTAAAAGGGCAGCAACCAGAGAAATCGTAAACAGTGCAGCCCCGATGAATCGTGCCTCTCGCAGACTTTTTTTCAGAACTTGATTGAGCTGCGCCTCTGCTTTCTTTTGTTTGGCTGTGGCTTGTGCTAGCTTGGCTCGGAGTTCTTTTTCTCTGAGTTCGGCTTTGAGTCGCTCGATTTCAACTTGACTGAGTTTGTCTTTCTTTCTTAACTCTTCTAATTCTTTTTGAATGGTTAATTGCTTTTTTTGGCGGATAAATTCAACCAGATAATCATGAATGAGTTGATAGCGCTTTGCTGGAATTTCGGGCAGCAGAAATACTAATCCTGATTTCTCTAAAATCTCTAAAATTAAATCCAACTTGCTAGAATCGATGGCTGATTCTGCGGCTAATTCAGCACGGCTTTTGAGGGGGCGACTATCATTTTCATCCGTAAGTAAGTGCAAAACTAACCAAGCCGCGTGTTCATTTTCCGGGCCACAGTCTTTAACGGCTTGTTCTAAAAATCGCTCAACAAGTTTTTGCTTGGGGCCCGATTGCTGGTACTGAGCAAGGGTTGTGATGTTTTCTACTTGCAGTTGGGCTCCCACCACCTGCAACTCGATAGGACGAACGGCTTCGAGTCCATCGGCTAAATCCCGTACTAATTCATCAATGAGTGCAGGTTCTAGATAAAAATGCGCTCGCTCAGTTAAGCGTTCGATGACGGAACGGGCATCTTCTAAGGAAAAGTTACCTAAGGGGTAGCGGATTTTTTTGTCGAGAATATTGTCATCAATAATTTCTAGATGAAATTGTTCAATTTCTAACAAATAATGGAGGTAATCCTCCCGCAAAGAAAGAATGACTTTAACAAAGGGTAAATTTAAACACTTTTCTAGCCATTCGTAGAAGAGAAGCCTTTGAGAAATGGGTGAGACAAAGAAAAATTCTTCAAATTGATCGAAAATGAGAATTGTTAATAAGTTATTTTCGGCATTTTGCCGTAACTGTTCGAGGATGTTTTGAATTTTTTTTTGAGGCTCTTGGCTTTTAGTAAAGCGCAAGTTAATCAGTTCTTCCCCTTCGTTGATGCCAAAGTCGTAGAGGGCTTGAGCTAACGATTTTCCCAGTTCTCCAATCCAATCGGTGTATACTTGCGAGACAACGGGCAAGGCAATGCGATCGCCAAGGGTTTTGTGTTTCAGTGCTGGCACCAATCCCGCTGAAACAATAGAACTTTTGCCTACCCCCGATTGACCATGAATCACGGTGAGTTTATAATCAGAGCGGGTCATCCGTTCGATTAAACGATTCACATCGTGCTTGCGCCCAGACGCTTCAATTTCTTGGGCAACAATCTCTTGCTGCTCGACTGGTGCTAGCGTGGGATGAGTCACGGGCCTGCGGGGCTGCAAGCGAGCCGCTCCGATAAATGCTCGAAAGCCATACAGTTGCTCAACAGCCCGTTGTTCTTGCTTAATCCGAAACGCTTCTAAATATCGGCCTTGCTCAAAGTAGAGGGTACGTAGTTCTTCTAATAAGTGTAGGTAGCGCTGAGGTTCGTAATGATGTTCACTTTTTGCGATCGCTCGTTGCAGCCCAAGACTTGCTACTTCCAGATGCTGATAAGCCTCCTCCAACTGCCCCAACTGCCGCAGCGCCTTCACCAAAAATAATAGATAGAGCTGAGCTAATAAAAATTGGTGTAAACCCTGAGGCTGAGCGGGTTGCTCTGAGACTTCTACCAAGACGGCAAGAGCGTGTTTTGCATTAACTTTAGCCTCGTCCCACTTAGATTGATGCAATGCCACCTCAGCAACAAAGCCGAAATCCTGAGCCAGTTGCACCCTAAAACCATAGGATTGATGTACGGTTAAGGATTTTTGAGCGGCAATTTGCAGCGCATCCCACGCTTCTAGGCGTTCCAATACTTCAGCCTGCTGAGTAATAAACTGCGCCACTAAATCCGGACGCCCTGCCTGCTCGAACACCTCTAGGCATTGCTGAAGATAGGGCCTTGCTTCCTCCCAGTGGCGGTGTCGTTGCGTCTGATGCAAGTCAGCTTGACGGCAGTAACATAAGCCGAGATGAAACAGCAGAACGCCCTGCCGCTCTAGGTTATTCGTCGCTCGCCAAAATTTTAAGCTTTTTTGGTAACGGGTGACAGCAGAATCAATCAGGTCACTAGCATAGTCATATTGAGCGAGTACAAAGAGTAAACTGGCTTCTAACTCTGGCTCGATCGCTTGTCCATGACGTTGCAAATCCTTCAGAGCAGAATCAATTTCGGCACGAGAACGGCAACCCGTTGCTAGATTTAGGCTGGAATGATGCGTACAAACTTGCCTTGGTGCGTATCGGCCCTTTGAGCAATTCAAGACGATTTTGAACAGGGAATCTGCCTTCTGTCGCAGAAAATCAGTTAACTCGCTCGTCGCAATTTCAAACTTAATCGGTGCCGCCGCCCAACTCGCAAAATCTGGCGCAAACCGTACCAATTTTTGCAGCACCTCATCATTCACCCACAAAACCAAGGGGAAGGGCAAGCGTTTGCGAAACTCATCTCGGACTTGATTGCTGGAAGTTAGCAAGTCGTCAAGTGCTTCTACAGACTCTAGCCCTAGGATGAATAGAGCAGAGGAAGCAGGGGAAGCAGGGGAAGATGAGGGAGAATGTTGTTGCGAAATATCGGTAAACTTTTCTCCTTGTCCCCGTGTCCCCGTGTCCCCGTGTCTCCTTGTCCCCGTGTCCCCTTGAACAAGGGCTTGAATTGTAGTGTAGAGCGTTGTTACTGATGAAGGGAGGTCGAGCTCTCGAATTTCGTACCGGTTGGCACAGCGTTCTCGCAACTGACGCATGATGCGCTCTCGCAGACGTTTGTAGTTGCAGCGAACTAACACAAGGGAAAATTCTCCTTGTGAAAATGCGATCGCGCGATCGAGTGCTTTTAAAGAGCGATCGTTGTATTCCGCAACGTCTGATGTCGAGAGTGTTTCAACCATGATTGAAATTGCTGCGTCTCCTTTAAAGCCGGATTGATAGCGAACCAACATCCTTCCTTGTCGCGGTATTCAAACACAAACATACTCCGCAACAAAGCTGTGTATTCTGCATCTCCCCTTACCGTTTGATGTTGCACCACCTGAAGCAGCAAATTCCACTCATTCTCATCAATCGATGAGGTTAGGTAATCGCGACTTTCTCGAATTACACTTTCTAGGCACTCACGGGAGATAGGTGGATTGTCTTGCCTCAGACAGCCAAAAAGCAACCCTAACAAATTCCGCACATGACCGCCACTAATGCCACATAAACGGTCTAAGGTTTCTGGAGTATCAAACACCTGTGTGATCAACTCTAGCTGTTTTTCCTGGGTCTGATTGGGGAACGCTCTCACCATTACCATCTGCCGCAGTAGCGCCATACCCTCTTCACATTCTGAGCCATCACGTCGCCGTATCGGCACCATCGGCAAAATTGTTGGGGGTATGCCACCACCTAAGCGGTTCCTCAAGGTTTCGCAATTATTGGAGAAAATCAACGATAGGGGAATGGTGTAGACAAGGTGACAATTGAGTTTTCTCAACTGTTCGCCTCGATCCACAAATAAATACTCCGGTTGCGTGCGGCCAGAGGGAAGGATACGCATATCCAACCGATCCAGGTTATCGACAATCACCACTAATCCAGCTTTTCCCTGTCGCTTGAGTTCCGTCGTGGCACGTCCGAGTAATTCTTTGTTGATCGATTCCAAAATCCCAGCGGTGCGAGGTTCCAAATATTCCCGCAATCGCCGCCGCAGTTTTGGACTTTCTTTGGTTTTGGCAGTAATTTTGCCAATTCCCAGGGATAATTCCGCCTCCGTTTCAAATTCAATGGGGGTTTGCAAAAAATCAGCAATCTCACTAAATAGATTGGCAAAGTAACCGGGGTTGAGTTTAATTTTGATCGCTTCAAGACTTTCACTGACTTGACCGGCGATGCTCAGTAAAATATCTGTAACATCAACGTCAGCCATGTCCAAGTCTTGAGACGATTCAAAATAAACAACATGAAACCCTTCTTGCTCTAACTCCGCTTTGAGCTTGAGCAATTCCGTAGATTTTCCACACCCAATATGGCCTGTAAATAGCTGACAGGTTGGCTCATCAGGCGAAATTAGAGTAATCGTTCGCTTCAGTGAGGCGATGATTTTGTTTCCTCTTACTGAGGAAAAATCAATATAATATTGCCGATCTTCAACCTTTCCCATCACAAGAGGCTTGCTGGGATTACAGGCTTTATAAAATCTTGGTAGATCAAGTCCCATAAGTAGTCATCTTCCTTCTTGGGTGGATTGGAGCGTGCCTGTCTTGTTAAGTCAAAGCCAGCTCTATACAAGAAGATGCCCCGTCATTTTTTTTTATCCTTGTCATCACATATCCCTAGCCACAGACATTCTTTTTGTCGATCATCTTTGGCGGCTAGAGACAGGGGGGGTGGTTGCTGAGTATCGAGTTTAACCTGGGAAACTTTCAATCTCGATCTAATGAAGTGCCAGTTTTCGGGAGGATTGAACTTAACATTGGCGAGAATTTGATTTGAGCCAATGAACAGCATTGGCACAATGCTGAGACTCCACAATTTCGGGTTCATCCTTTGCCTGCCACTTTTAGTGAAACTGAGTCCATTTCCTAGTTCTCAGCTCTTTACTTACCAATATTCCTTTGGTAATACCTGGACTCAGGATGATTTCGTTATGATTTTGTAAAGATATGATGGATTTCTCTTTTGTTAATGCTAGGCTTTAGAATTAACTTTTTGAGAAAATGTTCCCTCTTTGAGGATTGTAGCAATACTTTCAACGGTAGGGTGTGTTAGCTCTGGTCGTAACACACGGTCAATTATGCATTCAGCTATAGGCGACTTTCATTAAGTTCATCAGGATTGCTCAATCGGTTAACTTCGTACTTGATCGAAGAAACCCCCTTACTCGGTAAGAGCAAGGGGGGCAAAAAATAACGACAATCTAGACCTTAATCTTCTGTCTGCTGTTCAGTAAACTCTGGAACGTCGGGAATAAACTCAAATCGGATACGAATCTTCCCGGTCTGCCAACCACCGCCCTCGCTGGCTCTCAAAAATTCGCATTCAACACCTTTGTTTAGCCAGAGGTCTAACGTAGGGTTCTTTATCCGATCCCTTAAATTTTGCACAAGCTGACTGATTTTAACGGTCTGTTCTCCAGTTAGGCCCATCTGAGCTTCCATGTGTACAACGTCATCATCGTGAGGTTCAATTTTCATGACAAACTACCTGCAAGGCGACGGAGTTCATCCAACTGACTTTCTGTTTTTTCTAGCTGCCTCTTAACGGGCCAAGGAGCAAACACAAACGCCAAGATTGCTATTCCACCAGTGAGAGGAAAGTACATTGAGAGGAACCAAATCCACTGAGCAGCACCCTTGTATCCTGCTTTTGATGGAAGTCTCCAGAGAATGACGCCCCAGTAAACCATTGCTATCACCATGCTTACGACTAGAGCAGCGACCATTCCAATAGCAATAGGGGTTGAGTTTATGTCGTATGGGTCAAGTTGTGGAGAAATTTCGTAATTGTATTCAGGAGATTCAGTTTGAGTGTTCATGAGTACCTTGCTTTTGAGAGCCGAGCCGGAGAGGCTATCGTTTCTCCAGCTCTATCCTTAGTAATCCCAAAAGTCAGGTCAATTGATCAGAGGTCATGAAGTTTTCTCGATATGTTCCAAAAATCTCAGTCCTGCTTGACCTAGTGGTTCATGTCAACCTTAAATTGATGGGTTGAGAAAGGATAA
>JBFLZA010000362.1:0-9221 GCA_040756535.1 Cyanobacteriota bacterium | reverse complement strand
CGGGTTGTAAATCGGTTGGTTGTTCAATGACTTCGATTTGGGTTTTAGGATTATTCATAGGGGTGTTAAAGCCTACGCTCAGCATCTGGAAGCAATTGGCGATCGCATAACCACCAAACCACAATTATTCTTTCACAGGAATCACTAAATCAGCAATCAAAGGCAGATGGTCTGAACCAACATTTTGACCTGTTCTAATATTCAGCACTTGAATTTCCGGACTAATTAAAACATGGTCTATAGGAATGGAAAACAGGGGCGCTATAATACCTGGAACCCTAGAAACCGAAGACTTAGCAGGCCATGACGGGAGAATCCCAAATCCTTGACGAGCATTCCTCAGTCCCGTTTGGCTAATCAGTCGCTTGTAATACGGCGACCACATGGTTATATTCAAATCTCCGACAATCAACACTGGAGTTTTCAGCGACTTGACATACTGGCTGATTCCTTTCAATTGTTGGTTTCGAGATTCAAAAAAAGTGGGTTGGAATGGCGGTAATGGATGAGCTGCAACAAGAGAAACAACTTGCCCATTAATGGTGAAATCGGCTACTATACCCGGTTTGTTGGTAGGGCCGAAAGAATCAACGGCTACGTTTTCTAGCGGCAGTTTACTATAAACAGTAATGCCGATACTAGCAGGATTAACTTGTTTTACAGAATAGGGCAAAATCTCCTTAAGAGAATTTAACGGTTCGAGCCAATTCTCATGAATTTCATCGAATACGGCGATATCGGGATTTTCTTTTCTAACTAGAGATATAACCTTTGAGTAGTTTTGATTGCTTTTATGGACATTGGAGAGAAAAACACGGATTGGTTTAGTAGAGATGATGTCTACTTCAGATTGAGGAATATACCAAGTAATAAGGGGAATCAGGCTCAGAGCAAGACACAATAAACCAGTAATTATAAAAGATTTTCTGCGCGTTAATAAAAGGAGTCCAAATAGAACAACTATAATCGCTAAATATTGCCGCTGAAAATGGGAAAGCAATTCTAAAGCTCTAATCCATCCCACGTAACGAGATAGAGAAATCAGAGTTGTACTAACAATTCCCGCTAATAACAAATAAGGAATAAAGCGCTTGACGGATTTTGGGTAATTTGGATTCATGAAACTTATAAAAGTGTTACATCCATACCTCAAGTTTATTCCTTTTGATTGTTAGCTGGAATCAGACTAATCTGGCTCCCTCTGGAGTAAGAAGATGAGGTTATGAATATGACTGACTGAGAGATTGAGGGAATCTTAGAAAGAAGATTTGAGAAAATGCGATCGCAACAATTGAATTGTAGATTTAGAATCAGCAATTAGCTTGACAAACTGCTCTCCTAACGCATTCTATATCTTTGCAATAACTTCAAAAAGTATTAATGGGAGATTAATCAGACCTTTGCTCAACGTTGATGGACGCTTGATAGCTTGTTCAAGCGTTCAGATACCGAGAGAATCATGGCTTTATCGCGTCGTCAATTCTTCACCTTAGCCGGAGCGGGAGCCGCAACAGCCGTTCTGGCATCCCCCTTAGAAGCGCTCTATTCCAGAGCAGCCCGTGGCATATCAGTCAGTGGGGGAGGCTACGGCCCACTCCTCCCAGACCCCAATAAATTATTAGACCTACCAGAAGGCTTTCAATATAGAGCTTTTTCTCGAACCGGGGACATCATGAACGATGGCAATCCAGTTCCAGATGCTCATGATGGAATGGCAGCTTTTCCGGGCCCCAACAACACTGTTATCTTGGTTCGTAATCAAGAACTCCGTCCAACTTCGGGTACACAAGTTGTTGGCTCACCAAAGTACGACAATTTGTGTCGGGGTGGCACCACTACATTAATCATTAGCCCTGACCGCCAGCTTATCAAGCAATATGCCTCACTAGCTGGTACCTACCGGAACTGCGCCGGTGGCTCGACTCCTTGGGGTTCGTGGATTAGTTGTGAAGAAAATACCTCGACTCCAACTACAGATGCATCGGTCTCTAAGTGGCACGGCTATAATTTTGAAGTTCCGGCAACTGCAACCGGTGTGGTGAATCCTGTACCTTTGATAGAGATGGGTCGCTTTAACCACGAAGCTGTTGCCGTAGACCCCAAAACCGGTATCGTCTATCAGACAGAAGATAGAGGAGATGGTTTATTCTATCGTTTTATTCCCAAGCAGCCCGGTAGCCTCCACGCTGGGGGAATTCTTCAAGCCCTCAAGATTAAAAATCAGCCTGGAGTAAACACCAGTAATCAATCGACCCAAACCATTCCCGTATCCCAATCACTAGCAGTGGAGTGGGTCACGATTGACAATCCTAATCCACCAAACGACAATGCTCCACCTCAAGGTGGCGATGTTAAGCAATATGGTGTGAGGTATCAAGGTTTTGCTAAAGGAGCGGCAAGGTTTACACGAGGAGAAGGAATATGGTATGGCAATGGGGAATTTTACTTTACCTGCACTGATGGGGGTAGTGCTAAGGCGGGTCAAGTCTGGCGCTATATTCCTGGCAAAACTGCTCAAGAGGGTGGAACTCTTGAACTATTTGTCGAACCCAACAATGCCAACATCTTAGACGCCCCCGATAACATCGTTGTGGCTCCTACGGGTGATTTGTTCCTCTGCGAAGATGGTCCGAATACACAGTATGTAGTGGGGGTGACTTCAAAGGGTCAACTCTATCAATTTGCGCGTAACGCTCTAAATTCTTCTGAGTTTGCTGGAGCTTGCTTCTCACCCAACGGACAGACCATGTTCCTTAATATTTACAGTCCAGGTATCACTTTTGCTATCTGGGGCCCATGGTCTTCAAAACGCGCTTAGTATTGCTATTGGAGAATACAAGGCAAACCCTAATAACTGCGACTCTGAGGAAAGCTTTTGTGTAGCTTGTTTTATTAATAACTCTTAAAGGATAGAGTTATTTCTTTAGGTTTGAACAAGCACTCGCTCTACTAGAGATGGTAGAACACTGATACCATTGCTAAACCCCTGCCTCAGGCAATATGCCCTTTTGGTAGGGTTTTCCGTTGACAGTGCCCAACCCTTCTATGGAGCTAGTTAAATTTTTAAATGATTATTAAAGAAACTTATGCTTTTATTTTAAGCAACTTATCCTATATATTGAAGATTAAACAAATCAATACTCCGAGCAAAACTTCTTAACAAAACACAAACCGACCAAAAAGAACGGACACTGACTTCACGCAGAACAACAGCTCGACACCTTCACTATTCCAATTAAAATTATCCGGAGTATTGACAAATCTCACCTTTTATGGTGCATCTCTGACATGAAAAAACTTTTGTAAGCAATTCTGCGGAGAATATCTACCCATGGCAAAACTTCAAGTCTCTCAACAAGAAAACATTAATGATATGCAATCTTTGTATTTTGAGAAACCGATGCTCTATCCCGAAGGGGCAAAAGCGGAGTTTGATACAACAGTGTTAGAAGCCAAAGTACAGGCTCCTAGCGAGAATGAGCAATCTACAACTCCAGCAGTACTCCCAAGTTGGGTGACTGCAAGTACCGTAGCCCAGCGCTCGACTTCTGGGGTAAGACGGTGCGGCAGACTGAGTGAGTATTAATGCTTATCTAGCTGATGCGATCGCTCTTGCGGGGTGCACTCGCATCCTCGCAGTGAGTGACTAGCCATGATAGAGCCTTGGAATTTGCCAACGCGATGGGTGGAGAGGTAAGACAGCGAATATCTCCATTGGTTTCAACTTAAGGATGAAGATGGAGAATGAGGTAAAAACTGCTGAGATTTTGCAGCGAGTCTATAAAACCTCTCCCCCTACCCCTTCCCCGTTAATGGAGAGGGGGTATTTCTATGTAGTGCAACAAGAAATCGAAAAAGAGTAAAGAGAAGCATTATCTTCCTTTTACCTTTTACCTTTTACCTTTCCCCTCATCTCAAGGAACACTACTATTCCACTCATCAGCAGCATCCTTAACCGCCTGATCCACCGTCTTTTCCCCCAACATTGCCGCCTGCAAATTTTCGTAAATCGCCCTTTGCAACCTTTTAATATTTGTCATCGTGGGAATCAACACTTGTGCATCCTGCATCTGGCTAGCACTAATATCCCTCGCTTGTTCCACAGGCGACGCCTTGCCATCACCCGTGAGGGAACTTCTGTACTCTTTTAACCCCTCAGTCGTAGAGGGCAACACATTCGCCGCCTTCGCAAACGCCAACTGATTTTCCGTATTCGTCACATACAAAGCAAACTTGAGGGCAGCATCCGGTTTATCCGTATCGCGAGGAATCACCAAATTCATCACCGCCACATTCTTCTTACCCGTCTCACCCGTAATTTGCGGTGCGGCTGCTGAAACTTTAGCAATACTTGGGGCATTATTTGCGATCGCATCCATAAATTCCGCCCCACTCGCCAAAATCGCTGTCTCACCCGCCTGGTATAACTCAATCGCCCGTCGATGCCCTTGGGTGAGTGCTTCTTTTGGCATCAACCCTTGCTTGTAAAAGTCTACCCAATACTGAAACGCGGCTTTGCCTTCGGGAGTGTTAAACGCCGCCTTCCCCTCAGCATCCACTAACTCAACCCCCATCTGCACAAAAGATTCCATTACCTCACCGGAATCTTCTGGTACCAGGGTGATAAAGAATGCATACTTGCCCGTCTTATCCTTAACTTGCTTTGCCACCTGCGCCAGTTCAGCATAAGTTGCAGGCGGTTTACTCACTCCCGCTTTTTGCAACAACTCTTTGTTGTAAATCGTTACCCGACTGGTGAGATACCAGGGAATGCCAAAGCTTTTGTTGTTGAGGCTGCTATCTTTCCAGATATTGGATAAATACTGATTGCGTGCTTCCTCAGGAACCCGGCTATCGAGTTCTAACCAAGCGTTGCGTGCTGCCAGTTGAGAGGCAAAACCAGGATTGAGATTTACCACATCTGGTGCCGTTTTTGCTGAAACTGCTGTCAAAATTTTGCTTTCCATCGCCGCCCAAGGAACATCTACCCAACGCACCTTGACACCAGGATTTTCGGCTTCAAAATTGGCAATGAGTTTGTTGAAGTAGTCGGTAAACTTCGGCTGCAATTGCATCGTCCAGAACTCCAGTTCAGAGCTTTGGGAGGTTGAAGGGGTTGGACGACAGCTGATTGCCAAGCTCAACAGCAATCCTAACAAAGCAAAAATGCCTAAACGTTTCCAAGTTCTGATTCTGTTCATGTGAACTTTTAAATCCGATGCATAGCGCTAGCAGTACATCATCCTACTCTAAGCAGATGACAATTGAGGGTGAGAGTCTATGGCTTCCTCATGACCCAACTTGAAAGCGATCGTTGTTCTCGACCCGGCTAACCAATAGCTTTACTTTAAGCGGCACTTTGATTAAAGTTAACGTTTATCCAGACGCAGCTTGTAGGGCTGAGGTTGCCGCCAATCACAAAGAATGCGATCGCCTGTTCGAGGACTCGCCCAAGAATAGCGTGTTATTCCTGACACGTAGCTTTAACAAGAGCGCACTGATACTTATGCAATTAGGTCGTTGGTGTCGCCTTGAAACAAGCCTTAACCTTTGTGAAAGCCGAATTTGTTAGTATCAGGGGTATCGAAAGAACGATCAGCTAAGCGGCTGTAAATGAGAATCGCTCCCGTAGCCCTTCTCTTCCCATGCAAGTGGGGTGAATTGATTCTTACAGAAAAGCTCAGCTAAGCATGGTGTTTGTAAGCTACATTGGGTACCATGCATCAGTATTAGGTGTGAGCCTTGTTAGATTAAATCTCCAAGCACTTCACGTTAGTTATCTTCATTCTCCCTCCCGCTGAACCAGGATATGTTTAACCGTTTTAAAGGGCTGTTATCCACAGGCAAAAAAGGCGTCGGGATAGAATTAGCTCCTGAACGAATTAATGTAGCTCAACTACGCAAGCAAGGTCAGGGCTATAAAGTTGCCACCATGTACTCTCACGAGGTGCCAGATGGCATCTTTCAAGATGGTAAGATAGCCGATTCACCGGCTCTAGCCGAACTGATTAAGGAAGCCCTAGCCGAGTGCAAACTCAGTAAAGTCGATCGCGTCGCTACCGCTGTACCGATGCGAGAATCGATTATCCGCATCATTCCCATTCCCGCTGAGCTCGATGATCAAGAACTACGAGACATGGTACTCAATCATGAAGCGGGTCTGTATTTGCCCTATCCCCGTGAAGAAGTAGACTTGGATTATCAGAAGTTAGGCTTCTTTCAGGATGAAGATGGCATCGAAAAAGTGCAAGTCCTCCTGGTTGCCACCCGTCGGGAAGTCACAGACTCCTATCTCGATACTTTTGGGCAAGCTGGCTTACGTGTGGACGTGCTGGAGATTAATAGCTTTGCCTTGATTAGAACCATTAGGGAGCAACTCCGACAATTTGCCCCCCAAGAAGCGGCTGTCTTAGTGGATATTGAATTTGATAGCACAGAAATTGCCATCATAGTCGATGGTGTTCCTCAATTCTCCCGTACTGTTCCCATCGGCACATTCCAACTTCAGAGTGCCCTCTCGCGAGCCATGAATTTACCAACTTCAAGAAATACAGAACTGCTCCAGGGGATGACCATTCCCCCGACCCCCCCTGATGGGATACGCACTGGAGCCACTGGTATTAATCCCGGCATGGCAGCTCTGCTGAGAGTCTTAGGAGAGTTAGCGGATGAACTGCGCCGTTCCATCGATTTTTATCTGAATCAGAGCGACAATTTAGAGGTAGCACAGCTACTCCTAGCTGGCCCTGGCGGTGGAATTGGAAAGCTTGATGAATTTTTTACCCAACGGTTAAGCTTGCCAGCGACTCAAGTCGATCCGGTGACAGCTCTTTCCTTGGAGGTAGAACAGGAGGTTCCCTCAGTACAACGACCGGGTTTAGGAACTGTACTGGGATTAGGATTGCGAGAGGTTTGAAGTAATGTATAGCCTAGATGTCAATTTTTTAAAAGATCGACCTGAATATCGACCGCCGGAGCAAAAAGATAAACCGGCACGGCAAGCGGCAGGAGCGATGACCCCCTTAATATTAGGGGTAGCTGTAGGTCTGTTGTTGCCAGCTATGGTGGGGGGCTTGTGGTTGTTCCTGCAAAATCAAATTGCTCAGATGGAGCAGGAAGAACAGACTTTAAATGCTGAATTGGCACGATTGAAGATCGGGCAGCAAAAACTAGATCAGCTCAACAAAGACATTGCAGCAGAGAGAGCTGAAACTACCGCACTGGCAACCGTCTTCAATCAAATCAAGCCTTGGTCAGCGATGCTAGCAGATATTCGCGAGCGGGTTCCTCCTGGGGTACAGATTAAAAGGATTGAGCAAAAACAACAAGCGGTCGCCGCTGCCGCTCCGGCTGCTAATACTCCTGCTTCTGCAGCAGGGGCTCAACCGAATAACGCCCAAAGTGTAACACCAACGCTGGAAATTGTTGGTTTCGCTCGCTCCTTTGATGATGTAAATTACTTTTTACTGACACTTCAGCGATCGCCCTTTTTCAAAAACGACGAGACTCAATTAATCAAAGCTGAGTTAGTCCGGAACCCTACTCGGGTGGAAGTCAAAATTCCGGATAATAGAGCCCAGTCGGGAACAACCAAAGTGGATCTTCCCAAAGTAGTGGACTACAGAATTAAAACAAGCCTGAGTGATGTCCCTGCTTCGGAGCTAATTAGAGAGTTAGATCGTAAAGGTGCTGTAGGGCTGGTAACTCGAATTAGAACCCTTCAGGAAAAAGGAGTGATCCAAAAATGACGTATGCTGATGAAGAATTTCTTTCCGAAGGTCAGGTAGAAAGCCCTAAGTATCCTACAGCCTTTGGCATTACTTTTACTCCAAGAGTAGGGGGATTGATCTGTGCAGTTTTAGGACTTTTAGGAGCAACCTACCTCCTTGTCAACGTAGTACAGCCTACATGGCAGGAATATCAGACTAAACAAAGCTCCATTACAGAGAAGAAAGCTCAACTGGCAAGACAGCGAGAACTTCAACAACAAATTACGCAGAAAACAGAGGAATTAGAACAGGCAAAACAGCAAAATAGACAAGTACTCAATTTATTTGCCAATGAGAAAACGCTAGATGCTTTATTGCTAGATCTCAACAGCTTTGTTAAAGCTAGCCAAGGCACCTTGACCCTTTTTAATCCCGGAGAGGGTTTACAAGCCGCATCAACAGTGGTTACTGATAGCTCATTGGGACCCGAAGTCAATGGAAAGCTGAAGCGCAAAACCATCAATGTAGGGCTGGAGGGCAGCTTCAAGGAAATCCAGTCAATTGTGCGTAATTTTGAACGACTACAGTCACTATTGCTGATTAAGGATTTTAAAGTTGAGGTGGTTGACGATCAGGGATTGAGAGTTGATCCGGAAAGCGGCAAATCAATCCCCACGATTTATAAAAGAGAGAACCAACAAATCATTCCTGGTGGAGAACCCGACCTCAAAGCGACTTTTAAGCTAGAGGCTCTCATGCCAGTGAAAGAGGAGGCGGCTAAGGCGGGAACTGCCAATCCAGCACCAAAACCTAAGCCGTAACTCTGTAAAAAAGCAGCAAACAAGTAACAAGCCTTGCGATTAGCGGACAATTTAGCTTTGAGAATTTTCGTTCGTAAGTGTATAATTTCTAACCTCTAAAAGCTAATTGCTCTCAAGCTATTCGCAAAATGGCTCTTATAGGTGAGGAGTGAACCGTGAGACAGGCTCGAGCATTGAGTGGAATGATGATCGGAGGGGCTGTAGCGCTATTGGCGACACAGCCCGCCCAGGCAGCAGCAACACAGGTAACAGCTGTACGATTGGACAAGAGTGGGAGTGAACTGCAACTCACCCTGGAGACGAAAGCTGGCGATGAGCGTCCGCAAGTTTTCACGGTGAGCCGTGGCAATGATTTAGTGGCAGATATTGTTAATACTCAGCTGAGCTTGAGCCAAGGAGATGACTTCCGGCAAGAGAACCCGATGCCCGGTATTACTTCGGTTGTCGTTAATCAACTCAATGCAAACAGCGTTCGAGTCACTGTCAGCGGTGCCAACAGCTCTCCAACAGGTCAAGTTCTCCAACAGGGGCAGCAAGAAATTACCTTAGGGATTAGCACAGACGCTCAGAATCAGCAAGTAAGTTCTACGCCTGCTGCCCCGTCACCAGACGCTCCTGTCTCGCAAGAGACGCCTGAGATTTCGACTGAACAGGATTCTCAGCCAGAGGTGCAGGTACCAACAGAGCCAAG
>JBFLZA010000361.1:2428-9240 GCA_040756535.1 Cyanobacteriota bacterium | reverse complement strand
GTATAGCTTTCAAACTATTGCTTTTTCTAGGTTCGGGCGCTGGAGGGGCGTGGTGCCGTTCTCAAGCGCATTTACCAATGTAGCCCATCCTTTGGGATGTGTCAACTCCTATTCCCAAAAATTTTTCGCTCCTTCGGAACTTCTGTTTAGAGTTGGGAGCTGCCCCTCTCGATTTAAGTAGCTACTAAGGGCTCACTACATCATCTTCTATGATATCCACAGGTCTTGCATTCATTCGTTGACCTGCGGCTGTTATAGAGAGAAGCTAACTGGGAAAGATGGCAATCCTTAAAATCATTCTCTCTTTGAGACTAACGGAGGCATTAACAGACACAGCGCTGTTCTCAACTTTTCCGAGATTAACATGGTAAAAGTAGGATTTGCTCAACAGCACATATAGTCACAAAGGTTTTTGAGAGCTTTTACCTCGCGCTATGAACTCCATAATTGAACAGCTTAAAACTAAATTTACTCAAGCTTTAACTGCCGCCTTCGGTTCAGATATCGCAGGGGTAGATCCGATGGTAGTACCCGCCAGTAATCCTAAATTTGGTGATTATCAGTCGAATGTTTCCTTATCCCTAGCTAAGCCGTTGGGACAGCCGCCACGAGCGATCGCAGAAACTATTGTTAAATATCTGAACGTCACTGAAATCTGCCAGAAACCAACAATTGCTGGCCCAGGTTTTATTAATCTCACCCTGAAACCTGAATATTTGGAAGCACAGTTGAATGCCATTCAGGTAGATCCACGTTTGGGAGTGACACCAGCAAAGCAACCGCAGCGGGTGATTGTAGATTTTTCCAGCCCTAATATTGCCAAAGAAATGCATGTGGGTCATTTGCGTTCCACAATTATTGGGGATTGCATTGCCCGCATCTTAGAAAGTTGGGGTCATGATGTCCTACGGCTGAATCATGTAGGCGACTGGGGAACTCAATTCGGAATGTTGATTACCTACTTGCGGGAAGCTTACCCAGCAGCCCTCACCACTGCCGATGCCCTTGAATTGGGTGATTTAGTGAGCTTTTATCGGCGAGCGAAACAGCGGTTTGATACGGATGAGGAGTTCCGCGATACATCTAGACAGGAGGTTGTCAAACTGCAAGCTGGTGCTGAGGATAGCCGTCGTGCTTGGCAACTGCTTTGCGAGCAATCTCGGCGAGAGTTTCAGACCATCTATGACTGGCTCAATATTGATTTAACAGAACGAGGGGAATCTTTTTATAACCCTTTGTTGCCAACCGTAGTGGAAGATCTTGACCAATTAGGTTTATTGAAGGAAGACGAGGGAGCCAAGTGTGTATTTCTAGAGGGGTTTACCAATAAAGAGGGAAAGCCTCTACCGTTGATTGTACAAAAGTCGGATGGCGGTTATAACTACGCTACAACTGACTTAGCGGCACTACGTTATCGGATTCAGCAAGATGGGGCAGAGCGAATTATCTATGTCACAGATGCTGGACAAGCAAATCACTTTGCTCAAGTGTTTCAGGTAGCGCGACGGGCAGGTTGGCTTAATGCTGACGTTGAAGTGGTTCATGTCCCTTTTGGTTTAGTGCTAGGAGAAGATGGTAAGAAGCTGAAAACTCGTTCTGGGGAAACCGTGCGATTGCGGGATTTGCTGGATGAAGCGATCGCACGTTCTCGTGCTGACTTAGAAGCTAGACTCACAGCAGAAAATCGTGAGGAAACAGAGGAATTTAAAGCCCATGTTGCTCAAGTGGTAGGTATCAGTGCCGTTAAATATGCTGACTTGAGCCAAAACCGCAATAGTAACTACGTTTTCAGCTTTGATAAAATGCTATCCCTCCAGGGAAATACAGCACCTTATATGCTTTATGCCTATGCTCGAATTCAAAGTATTAGCCGCAAAGGTGATATTGATTTTGAAAACTTAGCAGATACCAAAATCCTGCTGGAACAAGATGCGGAATTGGCTTTAGGGAAGCATTTGTTGCAACTCAGTGAAGTTCTCAAGGCTGTGGAGGAAGATTTGTTACCTAATCGCCTTTGTGACTATTTATATGAACTGAGCAGAAAGTTCAATCAATTCTATGAGCAGTGTGCCGTACTTCAATCTGAGGAACCTCAACGAGCATCTCGGTTAATGTTATGTAATCTGACAGCTCAAACGCTGAAACTGGGATTATCTTTTCTAGGAATTTTAGTGCTAGAGCGGATGTAGTGATAGAGGCTTGACCATTGCTCTTAGTGAGCGCTCAACCTGCTTATTGACATTGGCAAGATGGGGTGGAGAAGATTACGGCAATTGAGCGATGCTTATATGGTAGTAGCGGAGTTACCCGCATTTCAAAGTAGCCATGCTGAGCGATCGCCTATCTTGCCCTTGATATGTAGCAGAACAGGTAGCCGCTCACTCATTAAGTATAAACGTGTTAACTCTTAAGGGGCAAAATCTAATCCCACGCTTTCGCCGACGTGGGATTAGTTCTCTTTAATGTTGAACAGAACCAAATTTCTTGTATGGGCATCGGCATCAGCATCAATCTTATTGTCGCGGGAGTTATCGGTGCCAAAAAGTTTATCTATACTAGGATTTATGGAGGATAACATGAATATGGATAATGCCCAGAAACACGTATTTTAGGTAATTTAAAAATTTTATTTCCACTAGAATATATTAGAGAAATATTATTTCTTTTTCTATTTGCCCTCAAAAAAATCTTTAAAAAATAATTTAATAATTATAAAATTTACTTCAATTCTGTATTTATTTTCTGCTTTATTCATTATCTATACTTATTTTCTATTTCTTATTACATTTAGATAGACTAATGATAGAAATTAGTTTAGCAAGTTGCTACATTGAATCATGAAAAATATTCATAATTATTTTTGAGAGAAATCATAGTATTATTTTACTGTAAAACATAGAATCATTAAAGAATAATTTTAACAATATTTTTATTTCTTCAATAAATAAAAAACTAAAGCGGAGACAGGGCCTATGACTAGCTCTTTTTTTGAAAAACCCTCAATTTGCATCACTGGAGCAATGTTTATCCTCCTGGGAGCAGCAGCCGTCCCTTCCCAAGCCACTACTCTCACCCAATTTTCAACATATGGAAGCATGATGAGTGGGATGCGGATAACGGCTAGTTTCTTGGATGGTACGTCCCAGAGTCTGATTTGGAGTGCGACAGGATCAGAATCGGGAGCAGTTTCTGGTAATGGCTGGTCTTTAACGCAATCGGGTAATACCTATCCACAATCCCTTAATTCCTTAGCGGATTATGCTTGGACGTTGAGTAATTATGGTCAAGGCATTACCTCTTTGGTGATTGATGCAATTCCTGGGAACACTGTTTTTGATAATATTTTTGCCCCCGCTGTAGTCACACAAGGCTCAGCTGAGGGATGGTATTTTCAACCCATCTCCGGGGTAGCTCCAACGTCCCACGCCTACTCTGACCCCATTGATATTTCGGCGGGAGACCTTTTTGGCAAACTTTCACTGTATTGGCATGGCGGATTTACTGGAGTAATGCAGTTCCTCGCTGATACCGATAGCGGCACCACTGATGACCCTGTTAAACCGAGAGATCCAGTAGCAAGCAATACTCCGCCAACCGTTTATTTCTCGGCACCCATCATTTATGAGGGTCAATCGGCTTCTACAGTTGCGTATGCTACTGATCCTGGTGAGGAGGCAATTACTTTTCTTCTGAATGGAGGTAATCTTGGCACAGACTATACTCGTTCGGGTCTGCGTCAGGCAGCGATTAATTTCGGCTTGTTTGCCGATAACGGTGAGCATGTTTATACCGCTCAGGTGAGAGACGAGAACGGAAATTACAGCGTCCCAGTCACTAGTGTTCTGCAAGTCTTAAACCTTCCTCCTACCGTTACCGACGTTGACATCCCCACCATTTACGAAGGTCAATCGGCATCGGCCTATATCAGTGCGATCGATCCGGGAGCCGATGCGATCAACTTTTACCTCAACGGTAATTATGTAGGCACTGATTACAACACCTCAGGAACCCGTGCCATCAGCACTGACTTGGGTTACTTCGCCGATAACACTTACATTCCCTATACGGCTTATGCTCAAGACAAAGATGGGGCTTGGAGTACTCCCGTTTCTAACGGATTGACTGTTTTAAATGTGGCTCCAACTTTGACGAGTTTCGACCTTTCACAGAGCGTTATCTATGAAGGTCAATCGGTATCGGCATTTTTAAATGCTACCGATCCAGGAGCTGATGGGCAGACATTTTTTATCAATGGCATCAATGTGGGCACTGATCTGCAAACTACGGGAACTCGTTCAGTAGCGACGGACTTTGGCACCTTTTCCAAACCAGGGACATACACCTTTACAGGACAAGCTCAAGATAAAGATGCCGCATTGAGTAACGTCATTACCAGGACGCTGCAAGTCTTGAATATCGCACCAGCGATTACTCAGATCACACAGAATGTGATTAACAAGACCAACGAACTTTTTGATTTTGTTGTTACGGCCATCGACCCAGGCAAAAAGAGTGATGAGCTTAGCTATGAGTGGGATTTAGATGGAGACGGCGTCTTTAATGACTTTGTAGGGGCAACGGGCCAGTGGTCTTTCGAGGAAGAAGGGACTTATCAAGTGGCAGTGCGAGTTTCGGATGGGGATGGTGGTTATGCTTACGGTTCCTTCACAGTTGATACCGTTGAGCCCGTGGAATCTGTTCCCGAACCGGCTTCGACACTGGGAGTCTTAGTGTTCGGTGCTGGTGGTGGCGCGGCTTTATGGAAGCGGAAACAGCAAAAACGAGGAAAGGATGAAGTAAAGTGAGGCGTAGCCATTACAGCAGCGTGGAATGAACAACATTACTGCATTGTCAATTCCTGCTCTGGGAGGCTGCCTAGTTCATTTTCATAAAAACCCATCTGTCTTGGGGATCGATTCCCACTGCCTTTCGCAGATTCAGCATCCTTTCAGTGGTAATCTTTAAAAAGACGTTTCTAAATGTAAAGACCGTTTTTCAGAAAAGGTAGCTTCACTATCATAGGCGCAGCATGGTCACCACCACAGAACAGAAAAATATTGGCCGTATTACCCAAATCATCGGTCCCGTTGTTGATGTTGAGTTTGCTAGCGGCAAAATGCCGCAGATTTATAATGCCTTGAAAATTGAAGGCAAGAACGAAGCTGGACAAGATGTGTCCGTTACCTGCGAAGTGCAGCAGCTCCTGGGTGATAACCAGGTTCGCGCCGTTTCCATGAGTTCTACGGATGGACTGGTGCGTGGCATGGAAGTGGTAGACACTGGTGCCCCCATTAGCGTACCCGTAGGCAAACCTACTTTGGGTCGGATTTTCAACGTACTCGGTGAACCCGTAGATAACCGGGGTCCCGTCAATACCGAGGAAACCTTCCCCATCCATCGTCCTGCTCCTAAACTGACTGAACTGCAAACCAAGCCTTCCGTTTTTGAAACTGGGATTAAGGTGATTGACCTGCTAACTCCCTATCGACGCGGCGGCAAAATCGGTCTGTTTGGCGGTGCGGGTGTCGGTAAGACCGTCATCATGATGGAGCTGATCAACAACATTGCCACCAATCACGGTGGTGTGTCGGTGTTCGGCGGTGTAGGTGAGCGCACCCGCGAAGGAAATGACCTCTACAACGAAATGATCGAGTCAGGGGTTATTAATAATGAGAATCTGAACGAATCGAAGATCGCTCTGGTCTACGGTCAGATGAACGAGCCACCGGGAGCTAGAATGCGCGTGGGCCTTGCCGCTCTGACGATGGCTGAGTACTTCCGGGATGTGAACAAGCAGGACGTGCTTCTGTTCATCGACAACATCTTCCGGTTTGTGCAAGCGGGTTCGGAAGTATCCGCGCTACTAGGTCGGATGCCTTCTGCGGTGGGATATCAGCCGACATTGGGTACCGATATGGGAGATTTGCAAGAGCGTATTACCTCGACCACCGAAGGTTCGATTACCTCGGTGCAAGCGGTTTATGTGCCTGCTGACGACTTAACCGACCCTGCACCTGCTACCACTTTTGCTCACTTGGATGGAACCACAGTGTTGTCTCGTGGCTTGGCTTCTAAAGGAATTTACCCGGCTGTAGACCCACTGGGTTCAACTTCGACCATGCTGCAACCCGGTATCGTAGGTGAAGATCACTACACGATTGCCCGTTCTGTTCAGTCAACGCTCCAACGTTACAAGGAACTCCAAGATATCATTGCTATTTTGGGCTTGGATGAATTGTCTGAAGATGACCGAGTGACGGTGGCTCGCGCCCGGAAGATCGAGCGCTTTTTGTCTCAACCCTTCTTTGTGGCGGAAGTGTTCACTGGTTCTCCTGGTAAGTATGTAGCACTGGAAGACACCATTAAGGGCTTCAAGATGATTCTCTCCGGTGAACTAGATCCTCTGCCAGAGCAGGCATTCTATATGGTCGGCAGTATTGACGAAGCGATCGCCAAAGGCGAGAAACTCAAGTCAGCCGCCTAATTATTTTGCAGTAGGGTGGGCCCAAAAACCCACTCTACTGAATCACTAATAACTAACAACTAGCAACTAACAGATGGCTTTAACGGTTCGTGTCATTGCTCCCGACAAAACGGTTTGGGATTCTGAGGCTCAGGAAGTAATTCTGCCGAGTACTACTGGTCAACTGGGTATATTAGGGGGTCACGCTCCTTTGCTAACCGCTTTAGATATTGGCGTCATGCGAGTCCGTCCTGGTAAAGACTGGGTACCTATTGCGTTAATGGGTGGCTTTGCAGAAGTCGAAAACGATGAAGTGACGATTCTCGTCAACGGTGCCGAACGCGGAGAC
>JBFLZA010000361.1:0-2418 GCA_040756535.1 Cyanobacteriota bacterium | reverse complement strand
AAGGGGCGAGTGAAGCATTTACCCAAGCTCAAAACCGTCTCGATCAAGTCCAAAATAGTGAAAATCGCCAGGAAAAAATCCAGGCGACTCAAGCCTTTAAAAGGGCACGCGCTCGCTACCAAGCGGCTGGCGGTATGGTTTAAAACTCAATACAAACAAAAAGGCAAAAGATGGAGAAACAATCCCTGATCTTTTGCCTTTTGCCTTAAACCTTTTACCTGAATTAAGCGCTTCCAGTAAACGTCACTTCGGGAAACTTTGTTTGAGCTTCCGTCATAGGGCGGCGTCTGCCTTCTTCTTGCCAGTAGTTGATCACTTCGGTTGCCTTGTTAAGCAGCTCAATGCGATCGCTTTCGGAAATCCAGTGCTTCTTCTCCAACTCATCTTTGAGCTGTTCCCAAGCATCGTTCCGTGGCCAGAAAAAGTACGAGGTTAGAGGGCTAGTGCCTTTACCCACAACTTGATCGACAGCTATGGCTACGTTCTCCTCCAACCAGAGAACTTTTAATATAAATTTTGACAATCGCACCTCCAGCGAGACATCAGGCATTTTGCAATACAATAATTGTACAATTTTTTATTTTAACCCACGCTTAAGGTATCTGACATGGCTATTTGTCATTAATTAATATCGTTGAGGCAAAAAATTTGGAGATTAGACCCCAATCAACTCTGCTCACAACGAAAAACTAAAATTCCTGAACTTCAACCTATTTTCATGTTAAGCATTGGAAAATGGAAAAAAAGTGGGTGGCAACTTTCGGAAATTATCAAATAGGTATTTTTGAATTTGAATACGTGAATTGAACGTGACTAATCCACAATCTAAAACACTTGCGAGACAAGGCATTGCGATTGTTGTTTTCGACATTGACGGGGTCGTGCGCGATGTATCAGGGTCTTACCGACGAGCTATAGCTGATACAGTGGAGCATTTAACGGATAATCTGTACCGACCTTCGGAAATCGATATTGACCAGCTCAAATCAGAAGGCACTTGGAACAACGATTGGGAGGCTACACAGGAGCTCGTTTACCGATACTTTGAGACTCAAGGTCAGGCGCGAGCTCAAGTGAGTCTCAATTATGACACCCTCATTGCCTTTTTTCAGTCTCGCTACAGAGGGTCAAACCCGGAACATTGGACAGGGTATATCTGCACCGAACCGTTACTTTTGTCACCTAGCTATCTAGAACATCTAACAGCAGCAAGCATTCCTTGGGGGTTTTTTAGTGGTGCACCTAGAGATGAAGCGCAATATGCACTATTAAAACGCCTCGGACTTCAGAACCCAGTCCTCGTTGCTATGGAAGATGCTCCTGGAAAACCCGATCCTACTGGTCTATTGGTAACGGTTGAGCAGCTAGAACACCAGCATCAGTTTGCCTTAGACACACCCGTTATTTATGCAGGAGATACCGTTGCGGATATGTATACTCTGCAAAAAGCCAAAATACTACAGCCAGAGCGGAATTGGATCGGTGTAGGCATTCTGCCGCCTCATGTTCAAGAAACCCCAGAACATTGTAATGCTTATGAAAAGACGCTTAGAAAAGCGGGTGCAGCTTTAGTTTTAAGTAATGTTGAGCAGCTGACCTCTGAACAGATTCAGCAACTAGTCAACTTAGCGTAAGTGTCGGTACCAATTTTTAGTTTTTGTGGCACTGTCTACCTTACAAATATTGATCGTCTACTACCTTGACCCATCCTTGTCGCACAGCGTAAATCAGGCGAGGAATTAAATCTTCATCTTCTTGAGTGAAAGACTGATCCAAAGGAGATGTCATCAATTCATACCAGTCAGAAAAGGCAATCTGATGAGTATGAATAACTCTAGCGAATAACTCTGGAAGCCTAGAGGAGTTAGCGCTGACGTTGTATGTAAGTTCTCTTTCCTCAGTTAACATCGCCTCTGACCTAAATATTGAACAAGAATAACTCATCCTTGAAGGAATACAGCGATCGCAGCGGCTTTAGCCCCATTCTAGATCAAGAGGCAAACCTTCACTCGATTGTATTGGGCAAGAGCCCATTGTCTATCAATAACGGCTTTTCCCCGGTTGCGTTCCGCTTCATGTCTGCGAAATTAACCTTATTAATCCTTAAATGTTATCCGCACAAAGATAGACATTTGGGTTAAAACAAACTGTATAGTGTAGCACAATATTTTATTGTAGCATTGACTCGATTTCATTTGTAGATGTACGGGTAAAACATCGATTATTAAAGTTTTATGAAAGCCCATTGCTGCTTCAATTTCTTTAAATTATAAGATGAACTTATAAATTACCTCGATCTTAGTTAGCCCCTATTGAGGAATGCTGAAGTATTTTTTGAAATTTCTGAGATTTTTGTTAATTTTTTTACATATTTCTCTATTTTTTAAGACTTTGCGCTTCATGATTATTTACAGCAAT
>JBFLZA010000360.1:0-9271 GCA_040756535.1 Cyanobacteriota bacterium | reverse complement strand
GGCGATTTGGTAGAACAGGGAGCAGTTATTGGACGCGTCGGCAGCACAGGCAACTCTACTGGCCCTCACTTACACTTTGAATGGCGACATCAAACAACCGATGGTTGGGTAGCATTAGATGCTGGAACCAATATGGAGTATGCTTTAGCTCAATTTATCCAAGCGATACAGGTCGCACAGGCAGCCCCACCACAACGAGGTTTTTAAATTATGAATTATGAATTATGAATTATGAATGTTGAATATGAATTGTTCATAATTCAAAGGTTGGAAAGAGATTGGTAGAGACGTATCTACTTGTGCCGAGAACGCTACCCTTCGAGGAAAGCGAACAGGAAAAGCTTTACCGAATCGGTGGAACGTCTCTACACTAATCTAAATGCCATCAAACTTTGGCAACCCCAACTTTAGAGGGGAAATCTAACCCAAGCATGAACATGTTTTTATAATTCATCATTCATAATTCATAATTTCAAAGATATCCGTGTTCTGCCAAAAAGCCAGGTGTAATTTCCTCTTGGTGGTCGGCTGAGGGAATGTGATGCCCTAGGAGTTTGTCTACGTACTTGCCCAAAATATCGCTTTCTAGATTCACCCAACTGCCAGTTTGTAAGTAACAGAGATTGGTTTCGGCATAGGTATGAGGAATCACTGCCGCTTTGAACCAGTTGCCATTGGGGTCGCATTCAGCAATTGTTAGGCTCACACCATTGACGGCAATACTACCTTTCACAACGAGATAGCGGGCAACCTGGCACTGCCATCGATCGCGCTCAGAGTCGGGGGCTGTAAAATACATTTCCCAGGAATTTGCCGTGCGTACTGATTCGGTTAAGCAGCCAATGCCGTCGATGTGACCCGTGACAAAATGCCCACCTAGTTTACTACCAACACGTAACGAAGTCTCTAAATTGACGTAAGCGGCTGCCATCTGACGATGCCCTAGGGTAGTGCGATACAATGTTTCATCAGAAGCCGTTGCGACAAAGCCGTAAGGCAGAATTTCTTCCACCGTCAGGCAAATTCCATCAACGGCTACACTATCCCCGATCGCTAAATCTTGTAAGATCACCTCCGAGGCATCAGTGCGGCAGGAGACATCGAAGCGATCGCCCCCCAGCGGTCGAATGGTTCCAAGGGCTTGAATTAATCCTGTAAACACTTTTTTTTGTCAATCTCCTCCCAATGAGCGTAATACGAGCGGCTGGAAGTTTACTTCAGGCGCATTATGTGTGTTATTTTCGTGAAGTCATAAAGCAAACGTCCTGAGACTGGGGCATACTTGGAGAATACCTCCTTGTTGATCCCCATTAAATTTAGGTTCTCAAGGGCTGATTGTACGGTTGCTCGGTGAGTGATGGGAACAAAGCCTTCTCAAAGGAGATGTTCCAATCTGAAGCCGTTCAGTACTAGTTTACCGCTCTGCTTTGATGCCCGCGATGCCGACCGTATTTTAGAGGCGAAGCCGATGATTGAAATGAGAGTTGCTGGAATTGCCATAGATGCTGTCACCAAGAGTCCAATTGTGATGCTGAAGGACTCTTCGGATAGACGGGCCTTGCCCATTTACATTGGGCAAGATCAAGCAAAAGCAATTATCAGCGCTTTAGAAAAACAGACACCTCCCCGACCCCTTACCCATGACCTCATCGTCAATTTTCTAGAAGGGTGGAACATGACACTGGAGAAAGTGATTATTCACTCGCTTCAGGATAATACCTTTTACGCTATTCTCAGCGTGCGTCAGGGCGAAGCTAAAAAAGAAATTGATGCTCGTCCTAGTGATGCGATCGCAATTGCTCTGCGTACCGGAAGCCCCATCTGGGTCATGGAAGAAGTGGTTGCTGATGCTTCCATTCCGGTTGACCGAGACGCTGATGAAGCCGAACGCCGCGCCTTCCGCGACTTCGTCGCCAATATTCGACCTGAAGATTTTACTCAGCGCCGGGGATTCAAAAATGGCGAATCTTAACTTGGCTTCTTGGGGATTCAGTTAGTCAGGGCTCTGGGTTGAAGGTTACAGGGAAAGAAGGTTTGAAGGTTACAGGGAAAGAAGGTTACAGGGAAAGAGGGTTAGAACTTTAAAATGTTCACTTTCTAACTTGCCAACTTACTAACATTCAACTCAATTTACTTACCAACGTTCTAACTTACCAACTTTCAACCCAATTTCAAAATGCGTTATCGACGGTTTGGGAAAACAAATCTACGTCTTTCCGTGTTTTCCCTAGGAACCATGCGCTGTTTGGCGTCTGAGTCAGAAGCTTACAAGAGTGTACATCAAGCGATCGCTCACGGAATTAACCATCTAGAAACCGCTAGAGGTTACGGCAAGAGCGAAGAGTATCTAGGTAATATTCTCAAAGCTGAATTACCGATGCCGCGAGAGCAGCTCTACATTACCACTAAGCTGCCCCCCACACCAGATGCTGACTTGATGCGTCAGTGGCTTGATGAATCTTTAGAACGCCTACAGCTTGACTACTTGGATTGTTTAGCTATTCATGGCATTAATACTTGGGAGCATCTAGCTTGGGTAGAGTCCCCTAGCGGCTGTATGCAGGTGGTGCAAGAAGCGGTAAAAAGAGGTCAGGTCAGACATATTGGCTTCTCCACTCATGCTCCCCTAGAAGTCATTCGACGCGCCATCAACACAGATTTATTTGAATTTGTTAATTTACATTACTACTACTTCTTCCAGCGCCATGCACCAGCGGTAGAGTTAGCCCACAGTAAGGATATGGGCATTTTCATCATCTCCCCAGCCGATAAGGGAGGACGCCTGTATACGCCACCGCCAAAGTTGGAACAGTTGTGCCATCCTTTCTCACCCCTAGAACTCAATTATCGATTTTTGCTAAGCGATCGCCGTATTACCACCCTGAGTATTGGCCCGGCTAACCCGGATGAATTGACAGCCCCTCTGAGTGTGGCAAACCGAGATGAATCTCTAACTCCCATGGAAGTTGAAGCCTTCTCTCGTTTAGAAACTCAGGTGCGGAATGCTTTAGGAACAGACCACTGTAGCCAATGCTACGATTGTCTACCTTGTCCAGAAACTATTCACATTCCAGAAGTCCTGAGGTTGCGGAATCTTGCAGTAGCTTACGACATGACTGACTTTAGTCAATACCGCTATCAAATGTTTGAAAATGCCGGTCACTGGTTTCCCGGTGTTAAAGGCAACCACTGTACAAGCTGCGGCGATTGCCTGCCTCGCTGCCCCGAACAGCTAGATATTCCCAAACTCCTCGCGGATACTCACCAACAACTCAACGGCCCTCCTCGGCGTCGGCTTTGGGAATAAGGCCCGTGTCTGTTCGTTCTGTCGCTGGTTTTCGGAACATCCTTCCTTAAAATTGGCACCTCATTGGACAGCAGTATTGTTTGTTATAGTGAGGGCAAACGCCAGAGAACAGGCTGTCATTAAGAGTCAATCAGAACAGCGTCGTCACCTGTATTTCACAGGATAATGTTCAGCTGTGAGACGCAATAACGACTACCAATTAGAGGGAAACATATGAATGAAATCTCTAGAGATGAAATGCGAGAACGAATGGGAAATATCGACCTAATTCGTGATATAATATTTGGTTCTAAATTAGGAGAATACGATCGTCGCCTCGATCAGTTAGACTCTCGCCTCTCTTCTCTAGAGAAGGAAATGCGCGATCGCACCGAGCAAATCAAAACGGACTGTTTGACAGAACTCCGCTCAGGCGTTGGTACTTTAGAAGCAAAAATCAAGTCTCTTGATATTACATCCCAGCGAGATAGCGCTGATATTCGGCAACTCATTGACCGAACCTACAAAAATTTTGCTGGCAATATTGAATCCATCGATAAAACACTTGTTAATCAGACTACCTCGATTCGCACAGAACTCTCTGAAACAAGAGAAAAACTTCAAGAAGAAACCCGAAGTCTCAAATCTCAAATTTTTGAGGAACTGGAAAGGCGGTTTTCACTGCTCACAGACGCTAAAATTTCCAGAAATGATATGGCAGATATTCTATTTGAGCTAGGTTTAAGGCTAAAAAAGGCTGAGTTTGCTCCAGGCTTGAGAGAGGCAGAACACCCCAATAGTGCAGAAGAGATTCTCTTATTAGAAGCCAGTAGAATTTCAGAATAAACTAAACCATTAAGTAGCTATCAGCGGTAGAGTTGCTTGATTTACCGTCCGGATTTTGAAGCATTTTTTGCTCTCTTTGAATTTATATTCAGGCAACATCTACCAGCCTAAGGGACGATTTAGGGTAAGGCAGATCCAAGTATGGCGTCATCAAAAGAAAATCCATCAAGCAGCTCTCAGCTAAACGGCTTAATGGATTTGTTGATGGATTTACAGATAGTGAACGCGCCGCAAAAATCCCAGAAGGAATCTTCCCCCTCTCAAGCAGAGACGGCTCCTCAGGGGGAAGCCTATTCTCAATCTGTGGAAGAGTCCCAGGATTCAAAAACAACGGCTGACTCTATAAACATCGCTAACGCTACTTATTCAGAGGACGCTAAGCACGAAGCATCGGCTCGGCAAATACGCTCATCCCTAGAGGCTGAGGTGGCATCCCACCAACTGATAGAGACTCAGCTTAACGAAGAGAAAGCTGAAGAGACTACTAACGAATCTTCTGTAGCCGCTAACGATTTAATCGCAGAAAATTTTATCAGTACAGTTGCAGGTTTAGTCAATCAGACCTCTTCACCACTTCAACAAGAACAGCAACCAGAAGAATCTCAAAACCCACCCCTTCAGGCCCAAGAGCCTCGACATCAATCTGACAACTCAGACAAGCTACCAGAGCAATCCTTTAATCAGCTCCTTCAATCTCAGTGGCAAAAAACTCAACGAAAAGAGCTGATAAATCCTTTAACCGCAGCGACAGGTAATACAGATATAGAAAATTCGCTCGAACTATTTGAGCGCTGGCAACGCCTGCTTTTGACGCAGGAAATGATGGATTCTCGCAAGGCTCTTGACGATTTTAAAAAGAAATTAGAAAGCCTAGAATATCAAATTTATGAACCAAAAGAGTTAATTAATTTACTCTTGCCGTTAATTACTGAAATTTTGAGCCTCAAAATCGCCGCAGCAAGAGAAGACGTTGCCCATGCGATCGCTCCAATTTTGGATGAGATGATTCAGCGTCGGGCGCAACAGGATAAAGGAGCCGTGAGTTCCGTTTTGGCTCCCGTACTCCCCCAAGCAATTACCTACCAAGCCATCACCTCTCCCGGAGAGTTAGCTAAGGCGCTTGGGCCAGAAATGGGGCCAGCTATTAAAGAACAGATTAGCTTAGAACGGGATGTCATGGTAGATGCCCTCTATCCGGTTATTGGCAGTACGATTTCCAAATACATGGCGGAAGCCATTCAGTCCATTAATGAAAAAGTTGAAAATGCCTTCAGTGTAGAAGGAATGTCTCGCAAAATCCGCGCCAAATTGCAGGGGATTTCGGAAGCAGAGCTCATCTTCAAGGAGGCAATGCCCTTTACCGTCCAAGCCATTTTCTTAATTCACAAAGCCTCTGGATTGGTAATTGCTGAAGTGCAACCCTCTGATCGCCAGCATCTAGAATCAGAAATGGTAGCAGGAATGCTGACAGCAATTCGCAGCTTTGTGAATGATTGTATCGCCCAATCAGGAGAAGTCTCTGAGATTGATGAGATTGATTATGGTGGTTCCAAAATCATCCTAGAAGTGGCGGGGTACTGTTATGTAGCAGCGGTGACTCAAGGGGAACCTCCCAAGTCATTCATGGATAAGATGCGGAGGGCACTGGAAAAAATTGTTCAACATCATGGCAAACCCGTTGAGTTATTTGATGGCGATCCCAGCAATGTCCCTGACGAGATACACCGTATTCTCCAAGAATTAACAAAACTCAGCCAGTCTCCGAAGGAGGGTGAAAAACGTAAACCTCCTGTTGCTTTGCTGGTAATCGGTTTGGCAGCACTGAGTGCTATTGTCATACCTACAGGAATTTATCATCATCTTAGTAGCGTTGACCGCCAACGGGAGGAGAGAACGAGCCTAGCTTTGGCTTCCGATCCAGAGTTAGCGCTTTATCGTCTTGAGGTAGATGCCAAGCTAGGCACTTTAAAGCTTAGGGGCAAGTTACCCAATCAATATCTCCGGACTAAAGCTGAACAAATTGCTAAAAAAGTTGAACCCAACTTAAACATACAAAATGCCATTATCCCCGTCGAAGTTCCTCCCGATCCAGTGTTAGCTGCTGCTGAGGTGAAGCGAGTCACTACCATTCTCAATCAGATGGAAGGGACAATGATTTGGGCGGATTACCTAGATGGGAAAGTCATCGTGGAGGGAGCTGTGCTTCAAGAGGCAGATGCGAAAAAAATTACCCAAGCATTTCAGCAAATTCCTGGTGTTCAGTCAGTCACTAATACGGTACAATTGCAGCCTTTAGTGATCGCTTCCCGTGTTTACTTCGATCAAGGCGCTGCCCAACTCAAATCAGAAGAACGCTCAAAAATTTCGCAGATTAGAGCATTTCTGGAACAGCACCCCAACAAGCATCTCAAACTTTTAGGTCATACTGACCCCAAGGGCACGGCTACAGAAAATCAGGAATTGGCACTAGAACGCGCTAAAACGGTAAGAGATGCACTAATTAAGCAAGGCATTGACCCCAAGCGATTGCAAGTTGAAGGGACAACCAACCCTCCCTTGGGTGTGGAGGCTGAGCAACTCCCCTTGTTAAGCCGAGCTGTAGAGTTTGAGATGATCAGCCCTTAAGGGTTGTTATGCCAATTTCTGCCTATACAGGCTTAAAGCTTGGCGAAATTTGGCAAACAATAGCTGATAAAAGCCTAAAATCATCCGATAATGGCTTTCCGCTCCTCCTAACTCTTGTTTCAAGGGAATCTGCACTGATTTACCCTTGATCGCGAGTTATAGGGGAGCCAAACGAATTCTCATGAAATAAAAATTACGCACTGAGTACCTATTTTTATGGCAATCATCTCTAAAAAAATCTGTATGGTCGGTGACTTCGGAGTCGGCAAAACAAGTCTGATTCGCCGCTTTGTCGATCGCCAGTTCAACGACCAGTACCTTTCTACGGTAGGAGTCAAGATCTCCCGCAAGCTCATAGAATCCGTGAATTTACAGATGCTCATTTGGGACATAGAAGGGCATACTAAATTCAAAGGCATTGCTCCGAGTTACTTACAGGGGGCTAGTGGGGCATTAATCGTTGCCGATGTCAGCCGCATTGAAACCATTGAGCGCATTCCCGAACATGTTCAACTTTTTTTATCAATCAATCCCAAAGGTTCTCTGATCATCGCTCTGAATAAGTCTGATTTAATTGACGATGAAAAACTCACCAAACTGGTGCAAATGGTTGAGCTTCAAAAATTAGAGCGAGTCTCAAAAATTTATCAAACGTCAGCCAAGACAGGTGCGTATGTCGATGAAATTTTTGAAAAATTGGCTTACCAACTTAAGGCATCTATATGAATCCTATTCTCAAGAAAATATTAGCTCCACGCTACGAATACCTAACACTGGATCGAAACTTTAGCATTTTAGAAACATCCTTACAGGCTCAGCGTTTTGCTGATTGTCCCGACCAGTTAATCTTGGGAAATGATGTCCGTGTTCCGTTTCCTGAACTTTGGGGAGTTGAAGAGAGCCTTATTGATATCCTTGAAGGACGACAAGCGTATTTCGAGTTAAAAGGAATTGCCCGCACCTCAACGACTACTCATCCTCTATACATTGATTTGTATATCAGCGAATCCTCTAATCCAGAAGAACTTGAGAAGAGATTGATCGTCTTATTGGAAGATGCAACAGAAAGGATGCTTTTGCAGCAAACCTTAGCTCAGCGAACTAACGAAATGAATCTTCTCATTAGTTCTTTAGCAGCTTCCAAAAATTATATTGATAGAATTATTACATCCATGGCTGATGCTCTTTTGGTGACAACAGCATCAGGAATTATAAAAACAGTGAATCAATGTACTCAAGATTTATTTGGATATAACCAAGACGAATTAATTGATCAGCCTATTTCATCTATCATTAACAACAAAGATTTTGTCAACAAAATCAATCAAATATCTTCCTCAGCTCCTGGGGAATTTATCAAAGATTTGGAAGTTGCTTGTCAAACTAAAGCAGGAAAACCACTAGTCATCGCCTTTTCTTGCTCGGTCATTCAAACAGAAATTTCAGGATTACAAAACTTTGTTTATGTGGGACGGGATATCAGCGAACGCAAGCGTTTAGAAGCTGAGATGATTAAAGCTATTGAACGGGAAAGGGAACTCAGAGAACTCAAATCCGATTTTGTTTCAATGGCAAGCCATGAATTCCGTACTCCCCTGACCGCAATCTTTTCTTCATCTGAATTACTGCAACATTACAGTCAGATTTGGTCTGATGAGAAAAAGTTTAAACATTATCATCGAATTGAAGCAGCTGTCAAGCGAATGATAGGACTTTTAGATGATGTCTTACTTTACAGTAAAGCCGAAGCAGGAAAGCTAGAGTTCAACCCCAAACCCTTAAAACTAAGAAGCTTTTGCAGCGATGTAGTTGAGGAAGTACAACTAGGTATGGGGGAAAAGCATAATATAACTTTTGTCTATTCCGGTTCAGGTAACAATGCCTGCATGGATGAGAAACTTTTACAACATATTTTGACTAATCTACTCAGTAATGCCGTTAAATATTCTACTCCTGGGAGTACCGTTCTCTTTGGCTGCTACTGTGAAGGGGAAACGGTAACCTTTGAAATTAAAGATGAAGGCATTGGTATTCCTCCCGAAGACCAAGCACGACTGTTTGAGTCGTTCCATCGAGCCAAAAATGTGGGAGATATTCCTGGGACGGGATTAGGTTTAGCAATTGTTGGAAAATCGTTGGAGTTACACGGGGGAAAAGTTGCCCTGAAGAGTGAAGTGGGGGTTGGCACGACGTTTAGAGTCACCTTACCGTTGCATAGCAGAAAGCAAGATGTTTTAGCAGAATGTTTTCGTTAACGCCTGTTCAGTAATCCCAGAAACATTGATTTTTGCTGAGGATTCCTGCCTTCTGCATCAAAACTCCTGAGGGGCAACCACTAGGGATTGCCCCTACTATTACTGGACTGACGCTCTAGGGAGTAGGGAGTAGGAAACCTACGAATAGATTTGTACGATAGAAATTTGGATAGGGTCTAAGATTGGAAGCACAACCGCTTATCCAGTGCATCCGTTAAACTACGGAAATTATGACTTTTAGTATTCAAACCTTACCTAA
>JBFLZA010000359.1:0-9275 GCA_040756535.1 Cyanobacteriota bacterium | reverse complement strand
ACCCCAACTCCGATTGACTCTCCGTTTGTCTGCATCTGCACCTTCTTAAAGTCCTGTGGATTCATAAAGCGAGTAAAGGGGTCACCCAACTGCTCTAACATCTCCCGAATCGCTTTATAGGCTTCCTCTTTCGAGGCATAGGAACGATTTAGATACTGCTGGCGCACAGCTTTCCAGTCCTTGCCGTTGAAGGTAGTATCGATATACTGCCGCTCAACGATTTGCCAGACTTCATCCACCAGCTCTTTTGAACTCTCCGCTGCTCCCACAGCGGGACTTGGTTTGGACTGTGCCCAGCTTGGAGTTAGATAAGTGTCAAAGCCTGCGATCGCAACTGCTGTTAATGCGATCGCACTTGTCCCCACTAAAAGATTTCGTTTCATCGCAGTTTTAGCCATTTGCTCCCTTGCCCCAGCCAATTTTGCTTATTATTTATCACCGTTCCCTTGAATATTTATGCAACTTGTAGGATGCCATCTTCGACAGCGTAACGCATCGAAGTCTTACAGGTTGGTGCGTTGCGGCTGACGCTAACACACCCTACGTCTGATGATGAATTTGGTGTATCTGCTTACCTCTGCCCAGCCTGACTCCGAATTAACCTTTGCACACTCACCAAAGCTCGATTTAGCTCATAACTTTTCCGTTCAGGATTGTGCAAATACACCTGCTGTTCCTCCTCAATCATCAACACATCCTGCCGCACTAATCCATCGAGTAACTTTTGTGCCGAACCAAACAAACTATTCTTCACAAACCGACGAAACCATACAGGTAACTTGTGCAACCGCCAAAAAGCATTTAAGGATGTGAAATGAATTAAATAAGCGCGAGTCTGTGTCTCACTCACCGGACAAAACAGACAGTAAATCTTAAAATCTTTCCCTAGCGTAGAAACCCAATGCGGATAAACATAACTCACATCCAATGGTTCTGGATGCAGGCGTCGCAAGGCTGGGAAAAATAGCTGAGAAATTGACCAGATTTTGTCTATCTTGTAATAACTTTGGGCTTGATAGTGGGCATCTACCCGGTTAGCCTCTTCTTGAATATCTTCTAACACTGGTTCAGCCCAAGCTTGCCAGTCTTGATGCAAATGCCCGTGATACATATCCATCAAATTTTCGATGAGAAAAGAATAGTGAGCTTTACACTCAATCACTGAAACAGTGGCAATGTAGTTGAGGTGTTCCCACTCCGGTACTCCCATCGGCTGTAGGGAGGATGAATGCAATATCTCTACATCCCCAGGAAACAGCCAGATAAAACCATCTTGTTCCTTCACAGGGTAGGAGCGAATTTTGCAGTTGGGTAATTTCTGATTGGCAGCTAAATAGGGAACGGCTGCACATTCACCACTTGACTTAAATTGCCATCCGTGATATGAGCATTCTATGCGATCGCCTATCACCTGACCATGACTGAGTTTAACTTGTCGATGGGGGCAACGGTCTTCTAGAGCATGGACAACACCGCTATCCTCTCGATACAGGACGATTGGCTGCTTCCAGAGGGTGACAGCTAACGGGCGGTTTTGCACCTCACTGCTTTTGGCAACTACATACCAATGATTGGGGTTTATGCCGAGTTGACGAATATCTAGTTGCTGAGTGGTTAGAGAGAGAGATTGCATAATGTTTGCTTGCAGGCGAAGTTCGCTGTTGATTCTTGCTTCAAAGAGTGATTTGAAATACTAAGGGTTTTAATTTTTCTTTATGTCTTTTTTTACACTTAAATATCCTCTTCTGAAAATAGGGGTCAGGATTTAGGGCTTGGAAGACTGATGCAGAGGGCTTGTCGATGAATCAGTAAGGGGTGAGTCCCCTCACGCAGGAGAATTTTCAGTAGGGAAAGTTTAACCGTGTATTGTTTGTTACTTAATTATTATTTATAGATTTAAATAAATCTCTTATTATAGAAATGTATTAAATTAAGAGGCAGTTATATCGTTTGCCTACTAAACTGGCTCAGTTTTGCCAAAAGCTGATTTTTTAGAGAATAATTATGAATACTAAAGGCTCCCATATTCGGCACGATAATCATTTTAATTTAGAAGGGAATGAGGTTTGGGATGAGAGAAGAATCCGAGCAGTGGAGGAAGAGATTGAACTATTGCGCGAACAGGTAGAGACCTTAAAGCGAGAGCAACAGTGCGGGTATGAGCTGACACATGAATGTCTTCAGGAACTAGCGGATACAAACAAAGAAGTGGAATTGATGAATGAGGAAATCTATAATCTCATCAATTCAAAGAAACTACCCATCGAGCAGGCGAAGCAATGGGCTAAAAGCATTATCGAAAAAAATGCTTCTGTTAGTGAATCTCTAAGTGAGTTACTCAGTGCTATCTATGGTTATCCTGTCAACCTCAATGAAGGTGAGAAGATAAAAAGCTCAAGCTTTAGGAGCGAGCTTGATAACTTTAAGATTCATTCTCGTGAGATTCGGGCTAAATCCAAGGAAATGATTGCTCACTCTAGTAAGATTACAGGGAGTTCCGATCAGATTACGGCTCGTTCCCGTGAGATTCGGGTTCGTTCTCGTGAGGTTAAAGCGCATTCTCGTGAATTTAGGAATCAGTTGGGTAGCGAGAAAGTTTCCCATATTGCTTCAGAAATACTCAATTTATCCGACGCGATCGCCCTTTAGGGCGATCGCGGATTAGGGACTTAAGCCAATGAACCGTTTAGAATTGGGAGCATCTAAACTTCAACACTCGGCGCTAAGCAGTAATGAGTAATTTCTACCTATTACCTGTTACCCAAAAAATAGCTAGATTTTTAAGATACCCTCTGGATTCACCGAGAGAAGCGATCGCCTTTTTAACCCCTCTTGATGCAGAATTTCATTGGCTGCGAGTAACCCACTGCTAATCGCCCGTTCCATCAACCCACAAGGAAACGGCATCTTCACCCAATCCCCTGCAAACATGAGATTGGGAACGCCCGTACAAGTTTCAGGACGTTCAGCATAACTTCCCGGTGGATAGCCAGAAAAGTTCTTTTGATTCACCAATTCCCGATGCAGCATCTTTGCTTCTTGAAGAGAGGGCACAATTGCATAGAGTTCCTGCTCGAATGTGGTTAGTAAGGCTTGCTGATTGGGGAATTCTTTTTCTTTGTAACAGTAAGCGTGTAACTCCACGACACTGCCGCCCGTTTTCTCATGCCAAGCGATAAATTGGTCTTGAATGCGGTGGTAGAGAGTAATGCTATCCGTGAGTTTATAGCCGGAAAGGGAGGTAAAGTCGCTGTGTGCCCATTCAAAATCGCGATCGAACCAGAACCGGGCAACCGCAAAGGGGTCTGCTATGCTTAATTTCTCCACCTGAGAACGCACTTGCTGATTTACCTCACCCTCACACAGCGTAAATAGCTGTTGCACTCCGGGTACATCGGTGGCAAAGACATAATAATCTGCCTGAATTGTCTCTCCAGTTGGTGAGGGTGTAGAAGGTGTAACCCCTACTAGTTGCACTTCGTCCTCTTGCCGTTGAGTAATTTGGAAGCGAGGTAAATCCCGTTTGGCAGGCCCCGCAATCACTCGCCCTTGGCTATCATAGACTGCGCCGTGGCAAGGACAGAGAAACTTCCCATCTGCTTGGTGCTGCACCGTACAACCTTGATGAGTACAGGTAAGGGAAATCGCTTCATCGTCTCCCGGTGCTGCCGCAAAAACTGCATCCCCAGCACCGTAATATTCCAACACCCCTTGACTCCTGACTCCTGACTCCTGACTCCTGACTCCTGACTCCTGACTCCCTACACTGCGCTTTACCCAAAAGGGAACATCACTTTGAGCATTTCCCTGTTGGTAGCTAAGGGATGCAATCTTGTCTTGCTGCCAGTTAATCCGGCTTACAGTTGCTTCTGTCACAATCTTGCCACCGTTGCGCTCAATGGCTTGGGCAATGGGCTGCACTAAACTAGTACCCATATCCTGCCGCGTGCCGTTGAATGCTAAACCTTCTGGATTGCCAAAAAAATAGAAGTGGAAAAACTGCATCAGTTCTCCCACACTCAGTACATCTGGCGCATTCAGGCTGGATTTGGCAAAGGGTAAAAAGTATAAGTCATAGAGGCCTTGAGGGAAGTCTTGCTCCACCCATTGGGCTACTGATAAGCCATCAAGGCGATTGAAACTTTCTGGAATCTGGAACCCGCCAATTTCTCGGAAGACTTTCCAGTGTTCGAGTTTGGTGAGATTGATTCCCCAGCGTAGTCGATTGGAAGATGCGATCGCTAAATCTACTACATTCCAAGGAAATGCGGAACGACTGGGACGAAATACCTCTGGCTGATACTTGTCATCTTGGAAAACAACGGAGTAAAACTCCAACGAGCGAAAATGATCGCGGATGTTGAGTTCTTCTACCAGCTTATTGAGGTTGTAATACTGAGGGAAAAAGCCGTGGAATCCATGCTCCATCATGAAGGATTCATCCCCGACTTGAATCGGCCAACTGGCAATTTTTCCTCCCAATTGCGGCGACTTTTCCAACAGCGTCACGCTAAACCCACGTTGGCTCAGTTCATAAGCACAGGCCAACCCCGCTAGTCCCGCACCAACGACAACCACACGTTTGGGTTGACTCAGTTGTGTCGGTAAATCTAAAGTGTCCTGCTGAAAAATCGTCGGCTGAGGTTTGGAGAAACGAGAGTACCCCACTACACTACCGACAGCACCGACACCCAGTACTTTCAGGGCAGTCCGTCGAGAGATGGATGGGAAGCTTGATTCTTCACTGTCCTGCTTTTGGGAAGAAGATGAAGGAGATGGTGATAGAGGAGAATTGGATGATTGATTCATGAGAGGCTAGTGCAAGAAGGCAGAAGACAGAAGGCAGAAGGCAGAAGGGAAGAAAGCTTGTACAGTAAGCTTTTTAACCTTTTTGGACTGGTGGGTTATTTTCGCCGCGCTGCACTAGAGCTAAATTCTCACACGACGAGCCTGGCCTACTTGTAAATGGATACATTGGTAGACCTGAAAGCCAAAAAATTATTGGGGTTGCAACCCGTCTAACATGACTGAAACTATCTCACAAGCCATCACATCCTTCGATGAAGTATCCGGTAATGTGCTGGCGTAGTTGAGGCCGTCTATCAGCGATAGAAAAAAACCAGCGAGGAAATTAGGCTTAACATATCTAATCTGACCTTGTTCTTGCGCTGCTACGAACGCTTGTCTGATGGGGTCAAAGAGGCATTGTTGAGCCATTAAAGCCAAGTGCTGGGTTTGCTCCTCACTCAAAGATGGCATATCGGTATGCATCAGGCTGAGAAAATGGATAGGGGGTTGTGAGATGAACCAGCCGCAAGCCGCATGTAACTGTGCTCTCAAATCTGACCCAGCTCCGGAGAGTGCCTGCTGTAAACCATTGCGGTGCCGTTCAAAAACTTGTTCGGTCACGGTGATGAACAGTTGCTCCTTAGTGGAAAAGTGATGGTAGAGTGATGCCTGACGAATCCCGACTTCCTGTGCGATATCTCGCATGGTAACGACGTTGTAACCCCGTTGACGGAAGAGAGTTTCAGCCGCAATCAAGATACGTTCGCGTGCGTTCAATGGAACTTGGTCAAACACGTCAAGTTGATTTTGCGATCGGTAACTTCCCTAGTGATTGGTAGTCTACCTACTAGTCAGTAGTTTGAAAGGATATCTTGAGTTTGTCAAGTTGAATCCTCCCCGCCCTAAAAGTGCGGGGATTCCCCAGAACCTTTATTAACTCATTAATTACCTATGAAATATTGGCGCGAAACACTTGCTGTAGCCCAGCGAATATTAATTGAACTATGGCGACGACGCCGCAGCCTGATTTTTTGGAGTATTTTCCCGATATCGATTCTCTTACTCAACGGGTATATTTTGGCAGAGCGAGCCAAGCTGTCAACCGCGAAAGCCTTTGAAAGTGCCGCCCCCTCCACTTTGGTCGGTGCTGCCTTATTTTTCAGTTGCCTGGGTGGGAGTGTGGCAACAGTAGTGGCAGAGCGAGAACAGCAAACGCTCAAGCGCTTATTTATTTCTCCCTTGAGTGGAACCTCCTATTTCCTGGGTATCTTTTTTGCCCATAGCTGCATTGGTATGGGTCAAGCCCTCCTGGTTTATACCTTGTCGGCTTTTTTAGGAGCAGAGTTTCAAGGTTTTGTGCTGCTAGGAGTCTTGATTATCTTACTTAGTATTATTTCGTATGTCGGTGTAGGATTTATTCTCGGTACCCAGTTTGCGCGACGAACGGAAGATGTCAATGCTTTGGTCGCTGCTTTCGGGGTGCCTCTTTTGATTTTAGGGGGAGCATTTCTTCCCACCTCTTTGTTTCCCCAGAAGTTGCTGGAAATTGCCAAATACAACCCTATTTATCACATGAATGAGGCATTATTGGGAGTTTGGGCGGATGGCAAAAATTTAGGAGAGATTCAAGAGCATTTCTGGTTTTTAGGCGTGTTTGCACTGGTGATGATTGTAGGAGGATGGCTTTCTTACCAGCGGATGCTAAGGGTTGAGAGGAGGCTGTAACTACGGGGGCTTACTACCCAAAAGTAGGATGAATTCAAAGAAAAACTCTTTAATCCCCCGTAAGATGGGGGATTAAAGTAAATAAGTAAGGTAACATCTTTTAGATCTATGCAAGAATCTGCAAAGATTAGCGACAAAGAGACTTCTATCGTTGAGGTCTACTTTGATTCCAATTATTAATAATAATGAACAATTTTAAGCCCCTCTACTTATTATAAAAAAGATGATTTATAAAGAAGATGATTTTGCTTCAAAACTAGAGGAATGGTTCTCGCGTGTGGCGGCACTGCTGCAACATACTGATAGGATAGCGACAGCGACCAATGAAGTGCCTCAATTACCGGACAAGCAGCAACAGCTACTGATGGAGACTTCTGAGGAACTGCACATTGCCTTGGAAGAACTACATGTTGCTCAAGCCGAACTGTTCCAACAGAATGAAGAGCTACTCCAGCAGAATCAGGAATTGGTGGCGGCTCGTGAAGCTGTTGAAGCGGAACGTCGGCGCTATCAGGAACTGTTTGAGTTGGCTCCAAATGGTTATTTAGTGACAGATGTGAGCGGGAAGATTGAGGAAGCCAACCGTGCTGCCGCCGAGTTGCTCAACGTTGAGCCGCGATTTCTAGTGGGTAAACCTCTGAGCGTCTTTATTGAGCGGGAAGTGCGTCAGAACTTTTATTCCCTGCTCAATCAGCTCAGTCAGGTGAATCGAGTACAGGAGTGGGAAGTCCACCTACAGCCCCGCAATGGTACACCCTTTGATGCAGTTTTAACTGTAACCCCCGTTCGCAACAAGGAAGGCAAGCTGATTGCCCTACGCTGGCTACTGCGAGACATCACCGATCGCAAGCGGATGGAAGAGCAGCGCAGGCTACTCATTCGTGAGCAGGCGGCTCGTGAAATGGCTGAGGCCCAAGGACAACGCTCCGCCTTCCTAGCGGAGGCAAGTCGCCTGTTGGCTTGCTCTCTCGACTACCGCACAACCCTGGCAAACGTGGCGCAATTGGCAATCCCTGTCCTGGCTGATTGGTGCTTTATTGATATTGTCGAAAACAATCTGACGCAATTCGGTGAGCCGATAATGGCGGCATCCGACTCCCAAAAGGAAGCGCTGTTACTCGAATTGAGGCGACGCTATCCACTTCCGATTGATGCCGATTATGGAACAGCGAGGGTTTTGCATACGGGTGAGCCACAGCTGGTTACAGAGATTTCGGATTCATTCTTAGTGTCCATTGCACAGGATGCGGAACATCTAGGGCTGCTGCGCCAGTTCAATGCTAAGTCTTACATGGTCGTGCCCCTAACCATTGGCGAACGAAAACTCGGTACAGTCGCATTTCTTTGTGCACAGCCAGAACGCCGCTACAATAAATCAGATTTGGCAATGGCGGTCGAGCTTGCCCAACGGTGTGCGATCGCCATTGACAATGCGCGGCTCTACCAAGAGGCTCAAGAAGCTAACCGCATCAAGGATGAGTTTTTGGCGATCGTTTCCCACGAACTCCGCACACCGCTTAATTCCATGCTGGGTTGGGTTAACATGCTCCGTAACCGGAAGTTGAACGAAGCGACGGCAGCTAGGGCATTAGAGACAATCGAGCGAAATGCTAAATCTCAGGCGAAACTCATCGAAGATATCTTGGATATCTCGCGCATCATCCGAGGCAAGATTCGTCTGAATACCCATCCCCTTCACCTGCCATTCTTAATTGATGCGGTGATTGAGAACTTGCGTCCAACAGCCGAACTCAAGGCGATTCAAATTGAGGCTATCTTTGACCCTGAAGTCGGTCAGGTGATGGGCGATGCAGAACGCTTGCAGCAAATTATCTGGAATCTGCTTTCCAACGCAATCAAGTTTACACCTCATGGGGGATGTGTCGAAGTTCGGCTTGAGCAGGTTAACTCAAGCGCACAAATCGTAGTCAGAGACACAGGCAAAGGTATTAGTCCCGAGTTTCTCCCTCACCTGTTTGAGCGCTTCCGTCAAGCTGAGGCGGCAACGACAAGAGCGCATAGCGGCCTCGGACTGGGGTTGGCGATCGTGCGTCACTTGGCAGAAATGCACAACGGCAGTGTTTATGCAGCAAGTGAGGGGGAAGGCAAGGGAGCAACATTTACCGTGCAGCTACCTTTGATAGATTCACATCAGGAGCAATCCATTGAAAAAAACGAAGCGGTACACAATACTTTTCCAACCCTTGATGGCTTACGGGTACTTGTGGTCGATGACTGTGTCGATACCCTGGAATTGATTGGCTTCATTTTGGAACAGTGCAAGGTGCAGGTAACGACAGCGACATCAGCAGGTGAAGCCTTCAATGCGATCGCAAAATTGAAACCCGATGTTTTAATCAGCGACATCGGGATGCCAGAAGAAGATGGCTATTCCTTAATTGCACGCGTGAGAAACCTTGAACCCGGACAAGTGACGCAGATTCCGGCCATTGCTCTGACAGCATTTGCCAGAGAGGAGGAACGTAATCGTGCTCTCAATGCTGGGTTCCAGATGCACATATCTAAGCCAGTTGAACTCGCTCAGTTAGTTACAGCCGTTGCCAACCTTGCTGGAAGAACCCAATTAACACAATCTAGCTGAAACCCGCCGATATACTGCGAATCAAGAAATGATTTATAGAAAGCGCCGTAAAACCCACGACTTTTAAGCGTGGGATATAAGGCGGGTCAGCTAAGGGACGGTGCTGACCAATCCCGTTGGCAAAAGTTACGAAAGTTAATAGATAAATTATGCAACATAC
>JBFLZA010000358.1:0-9287 GCA_040756535.1 Cyanobacteriota bacterium | reverse complement strand
ATAGCCTTTGTCTTCTTTTTCTTCGCTGAAATCGACTCGCTCAATGCTGCCAGGGTAAATAATGGGTGGATTGTTAGAGGGGTTGAGATTTTGGTGTCGGTGGACATGCCCTAGCGCTACATAGTCAAAGCAGGGTCGAACTAGCATCGAAAGGGGAATGGTGAAGCCTTTGCCAACAGCTAGGAATCGTTCAGCTCCCAAGTTAGCCCGGTCTGCCATTAAGTGAGCTAAGAGGACAGTGGGGACTTCCGGGTCCAGACGCCGAATTTCTGCTTCTAATACTGGGTCGAGACGGTTAATCAGTAACTCATTCACTTGGGCCAGGGCCAAGTTTTCTGTTTCTGGACGAGTTAGCAGGGTAGAACGAGTGAGCCAGGGGAGGGTTATCACCTGCACAGGCCCATTGCGGGTTTGAATAGAGTGCGTTGCAATAGAGTCGCCCACCACAAAACCAGGTACGCCTAAAGTTCTGTAGATGCATAAACTCGCGCCTCCCTGTCCTTGGGAGTGTTGGTCGTGGTTGCCGACGAGCAAGACGGTAGGAATTTGGGCATCGACTAAGCGGCGAAACTGACTGGCAAAGGCTTCCTGAACATAGGGGGGAGGTGTGGCATCGGGAAAAGCATCGCCGCCGAACAGAACAAGATCGACAGGTTCTGATATGGCTCGGTCAATGCAATTAGAGAGAGTATTGACAAAATCTTCTAATCGTGTATTTGTACCAGTTTCGGGGTTAATTCGCCCGTGGGAAAAGCCACTTCCCATATGGATATCTGACAGGTGAAGAATTTTAATCATGGTCAGGAGTCTCCATGTCAGGGGTTAGGGGTGAGGGTTCAGGATTTGGAGGGGGTTCCACATCGGGAATGATTCGATCGAGTGCCTGACAGATGATTTGCCGTTGTTCAGCATCGTAGCCCCAGGTATGGAGAAATGTTTTATACACACCGGCTCCCGTAACAGCGCTTTCCCGCAATGCCAAGGCATTTTCACGGGCTTGAGGCAGTTCAACACGTTCAATCAGACGAGATGTTCGCGATCGCACTCTATCAGACCCTTGAGCATTGTGTTCGTCCCCATTGCGACGATGAGCAACAGCTTGTGCCGCTGACATGGCCAAGTTTTTCACTAAAAGTCCTGCCACAATATCGGGTGATGACTGGAGTGCTTGAATGACTTCGGGTGAGGGAGTATCGGCTACAGTCCCCTCAGACGTCAGGTAAGTGACAAAAAAACCTCTAGCCCCATTTTCACTGTTTACGAGTTGAGCGATCGCATCTGCACTTTCTTGCGGCGAGAGTTCACCCGTTTCCATTTGGGACATCAAAGACTGGGTGAGTGCGATCGCTTCTTCAAAGGTTACTGACTCAGGAATATTCACGCGTATTCTTCTGCGGCTTCTATTCGATCTTTAATACTGTGATGATACTCAATTGCCGGAACAATCTCGTTTTTTCTCAGATTTGTCCTGATTGAGGCAGTCGCCTCTGAATCAGTTGGTATTCATCCGACGACAACTGTCCTCGTTGGAAATTTTGTGGCTTGTGCCAACTCTGGTGTGACATTACATCCAGGCTGAATACTGACGAGAGAGCAACGGGGCGACGTTTATGTCTGTAACAACAGTTTCTATGTATGCGCTAGCGGCTCTGGCTACGCCAGAACTCAGCGAGGAATCTCTCACGATGCCCAGCTTAATGCTTCCTCTCAAGGAATCAGAGGTTAGCGATCGCATTGCTAACAAAACGAATATCCTGCAACCCGACTCCTTGCCTGCTGTTGTTTATGCGATCTGCGCTGACGCTCGAAGACTCGCTAACGCTCCGCTATCGCAGCAGCGCTTCGCTATCGCACCGCCTGAAACTCTAGATGCACAACCCTTTGCAGCCATATCGGCTCGAAGACACAGTGAGCTAAAGCAAGCTGATGCCGTCCAATTTTCTGCCCTCCCTCCTGATATTTTTACCCCCTACATCAATCTAATTAGTAGTAGCTTACCGCCAGGAATGGTAATGCGCTTACCCTCTCAGGTGAACGAAAGCGATAACCTTGATGGGAAAAATAGCAAATACATTGTTGCCGTTTCTCCTTCCTCTGAACCCGGTTTAACCGTTAACGTCTTCACCTGTGAAGCACAAGTTCCCTCTTGTCTGGTTGGTAGCTTTGCTGTAGCTGCCAAAACTTCTATTGCAGCTCAACAAAAATTCAAAAATCATCAAACTACAGCAACACCCATCACGCTAGCGAATAATCTTCGAGGATATTTGTGGAGAGAGCCACAAACCGAAATGACCTCTGCACTTTCCTCAGTGATGTGGGAACAGGATGAACAAATTTATACAGCTAGGCTCCCCGTTGAATCACGCCTTAATCTTATCCAAATTGCCGATTCAATGGCTAGTGCAATTCCCATTAAAAGCACAAATGCCAAAAATTCATCTGTAAATCTATTAATTGATAAAGAGGTGAATTCGGAAGAAGTAGAGAGGGAACAAACACCAGACACGGGAAATTTAAAAACATCTGATACAGCAGCCGAGCTTTTACAAAATCGTCACCCTATTCTCACTACAGCAGAGCAACTGCAGCAAGGGGAAGTTGTGACAAACCTGCGTTACCGACAATCTTTTCCCTCCGGAACAGCCGAGAGTGTGGGCTTAACGGGACAGCCAAGTTTTGGGATTAGCTGGGGAGCCACTGACAACCTGGAATTGACACTAGATGCACAGACTGTTGATAACTCTGGGCCAGTTCGTCAGGGCCCGTTTAATGCTCAACGAATTAACCCAGATGCTACCGGCCCTAACTTCTTTCAAGAATTTACCCTTCAAGCCAAGCACCGACTCTGGGAAAATGAGGAAGGAACGCTAGGACTCAGTGGTGTAGCTGCTGCTTCTTTGGGAAATGCTGGACGCCCTTACCGATTTTTCAATCAAACGGGTGCAGTATCAAACGGCAAGAATGAGGAGATTATTCCTTCGTTAGAATTGCCATTTACCATCAGAACAAATGACCGATTGCAGTTTACCCTTTCACCCAAGGTTGCTTTCTTACCAGAAAATAATGCTTTGTATTTCAATACAGCGCCTATAGATAATCCTGGCTCTTTTGGTACGACCTTTGGCTTGGCAGGAGGGGTTAGCTATCAACTCAATCCCAGGCTGATTTTATGGGGAGATGCGTTTGTTCCATTCACAGGTAACAACACCATTAATCGAGATACAGGATTGCCTGCTAAAACGGTTGCGTTCAATGCAGGAGTGAGGTATTTAGTCAATCCCCGATTAGCTACAGATTTATTCGTTTCTAACACGTTAGGTAATACTGGCCCTCTATCGCTCATCGCTGATAGAGATAATCTAGCTGTGGGGTTGGGTGTTACCTATTTACCAGGAATCATCAGTGCCAATCGCCGCTATTCTGAACATTTTCGTTCCACTCAGCAACCGCCACCTGATACGTCGGCTGGATTTGGTTTGCTAGATGGTGGTACTATTCCCAACCAACAATTACGTCTGAATCTCCAAGGTGGAGAGCAGGGATTATTAACTGGAATCCGGTATGGATTACTAGATGATTTAGAAATTGGTGCTTTTCTAGAAAGTATTCCAGGGACTGTAGATGAATCAATGTTAGGGTTAAGCGGTAAAATTCGCTTTTTACATCAAGCTGATGGCGACCCTTTCACTTTAAGCGGTTTGGTGACTGTTGCACGAGCCAATAATGTACTCGTAAACCTGGTTAGTAATAATCGTAATGAATTAGAAGAACAGGGTTTGGAGAAGGGGGGATTTGTTTTTAGCAACGAAAAAGCAGGGGAATTGTTAGTCATCAGCCTTTCTACCCCTATGCACTATCAATTTAAGGGTGGAAGTGCGATTTGGCTAACTCCTACCTTAGGATTTGTACAACGCAGTGGACTGGAAGTGGCTGGATTGAACTTAGGAGGTTCAGTTCCTCTGACTAAAGATTTAGAGGCAATTGCAGAGGCGGGACTAGAACTAAGTGGTAATGGCAATGCGTTTATGGGAAACAAGCGGGAAACGGTTATTCCTTGGACTCTAGGCTTGCGTTGGCGTCCTGCTTCGTTATTGGGTATTTCAGAAACCAGTGCAATTTCTGGTTTGCAGTTAGAAGCCTACGTTACGAATCGGGTTGGCACAACGCCTTTTGGGAGTCTCAGAGTACGAGCTGATAATGATATGGCAATCGGGGTGGGGTTGGTGTTACCGATTCAGTTTTAAAACATTGATTGAGTAATCAAAAACCTAAGACGAATGGCACTAACTTAAGGATGGTGGGCAGTGCCCACCGTACTATTCAGTTTTAAAACATTGATTGAGTAATCAAAAACTTAAGACTCCAACCCCTTCCAGCTCAAAAATTTAGTCCTCTTTTCTCTGGTAGGAGGAGAGAACAGTTTGTGCTTGCTTTTCGTGCGCTTCACGACAAGCTTCGCGAATTAAGATGTCTATTACAACTGCCACCTCATCGGATGTGCCATCCCAATAATGGGTGTGTGCACCACCACCCAAACAGAACTCCTGTCGGGTACGATCCAGATCTTCCATGATATTTTTGGGTCGATCGCGATCGCTCGTCGAAGTAGTATCGTCATCTTTGTGGGGTGCAAGTTTGCCCTGTTGAAACTTGCAGGCATCAGAGCGCCAAAGGTAGCGTCCGACATAGTCTCCACTTCGGAAGGTATTTACCCATCGGTTTACCCCTAGCAGCTTCGTCGGATTTGGCTTTTTCTCGTTCTCGATACATTTGGAGTAGTCTGATTGCCGTTGATCTTGATCATAGTGACGTGCCCAGTTGTAAAGATGGGGAAAGCCTACTCCGTAAAGCTGGCGCAGTGGGCAACCCATTGTGAAAAAATAGATGGGGAGATCACCTTGAACTATCGGGTCAAGTGCTGAGTCAAGTTTGCGTTTAGTTTTATGTTGTAGGAAGCGTAAAAGGTCGGCAGTAATTACAGTTCCCTGACTATGAGCCACGATCAATATGGCGTCGTATCCTTGACCCTCCTCTGAGCAGCGACAAATATAGCGCAGCATAGAGACATAACGGGCATAGATGCGGGCGCGTGGGTTGTTATCTAGGGGGTGAAGGCGCAGGTAATTATCAACATCGAGGATGATGTCGAGTAAATTCCGAAACCCAAGCGATAGCTTATCCAACCGACCTCGAAAAGCGAGGATGCTAGTCGCAGAGGCAACCACCACAGTCGCCAATACCTCTAAAATCCCCTCCGGTAGCCCAACGAAATCGACTAGCTGGGGATTTACAATGCAACTCACGTATGCGATCGGAAATAGAAAGGTCATTAGGACGGCAAAGACGTTCCCCCACCCATACAGTAATTTGAACCCGTTCGTCAGCCATGCTCCATAACGCTCTGACAAGCTATTGTTTGACTCAGAGGGAGAAACCTCAGCCCAAGCAACTGGCAAAAGTGACCAACCTGCGAGCACGATTGTTAGTAAGATGCAGACAAGAATCACGATAAACGCGGGTGAAGCAGCAGCAACAATGAGCTGACGAACAAATTCAGGCCCAGAAAAGGGAATTTTGCTCTGATCAATCAGAAAAAAGGATGACCATGGAAGCCATGGAGTGTAGAAGTTATCTTCAGGCAATAACCGAGAACCGACGCGAGCAAGGGCAGTTAACAACACCAGAGTCACGACAATAAACAAAGTTGAGGGAATTGCCAGGGTAAGACGCGCCGTCCAAGCGGCTTGCTTCGCCCGTTTAAAGTACGCTTTGTTCTCTATAAGTTTAGAGTGAGTACTGCTCTGCCGTACCGCTATAAAGCCTAATAGCGCTGCTGCAAATTGTAAGATATTGAACACTAACCAGCTCAAGGCTAAAAGAGAGTAGATCACCTCAACGGTTTTGAATGCTGCATCAGTAATTCCCAGATGAGAATCTGGAGCAGATAACAGAAGTATCCCCATCACCAATGCCAAAACTACGCCAATAGCGATCGCAATACTGTCTGCACCAGGACGACGGCGTGTGTACCTTTTCATAAGAAGGTACATGATTAAAGTAGCTAACAAACACCATTCAACTGCAAGGACTTTGTAAGCACCAAAAGGCACCCATGGGCTAAAACTTCCTGCTGCAAGATACCAAATGAGTACGGTGAGAACTCCTATTACTAATAAAGTCGGTACTATCACCCAGCGGCTCAATTTTGTCTCTGGCTTACGCCACAATAGAAAATATCCCACCAAAGCCGCGCCGAAAATGCCCAAAGAACTCCAAGCAACGAGCGGTAGGTAGGGAGCAGGAATATTTCCTGGGAGAGTGATGGGTGTTACCAGCAGCAGGTACAAATTCAGAATAGGGATAAACACAGACAGCATACGACTGGCCCAAGCTTGCGTCCAGCAATACAAGTTCCACCAGGAATTTCGATCCCCAGATGTATCTTGATACTCAATGCGAGCCATGTCTACAGCCTCGCGTCCGAGACTGCTTAAGTGAAATAACAGCTGATAGAATTCTCCGAAGATACGGACAAAGCCAGTACCCAGTCGGGAGAGATCGGCCCAATACATTTCATAAATATGCACGTCCAGTTGAGGCTTATTGCTTTGTCCGAGTCGTGAACCCTCTAGGCGTACAGTTTCGTAAGTTGACTTCACTCCTTGACCCTTGTATTGGTCAATTTGGTCACACATGAAGCCATGAGCCCGTTCGTCTAGAATGTCTTCGATATTAGTAGGGTAGTCTTCTTGGGTTAGGTCATATCTAGGCTCTTGAAGACAATTGTGAATATAGGCTCCCCGTTCATCTAGTTTGTCTAGCAGATGCTTTTTAATAAAAGCGAAAAACTTGTCCTTTATGCTGCATGAGTCCTGAGGTGATTGCTCTGTCTCAGACAGCGTTTCATCCATATTTACTGGACGAACCGCAATCCGCAACGTGCTTTCGTAGAAGGGCGTATATTGCACCTGATTATCATTCTCATTCTGATTATGGTTTAACAGAAGACTAGCGATCGCTCGTGCAGAATCATGTGCTGATTGGTCTGCAACCCCGTGAACGGCAATAACTGCGATTTTTGGCTTACCTTGATTGTGATCTTCTGGTTTGTTTTGATTGAGTGGTTCCCCCATCGAATTACCTCTTCATGTAGCTGTATCTATTGGTGCTTGTAACAGGAGTATTTGTACTTATCATCCTCACTTACTCTGAGTCTGAGCTTTTGAAGATGTTGAATTCTCCAAGCACAGGTTTAGGTTTTCCGTAATAGATATAAAAGTTAAAAAACGCAGCGATCGCAAAATTGCCAGGAAGTTTTTCATCAAGTCTTGGGTTGTTGTAAAGCTACATCTAAAAATTTGAGCGATCGCATTTACCCCTGCAAACACGGCCTTATAGTTAAGTTTTTTGATCAAGACGGAGAGCGCGTTCTATCGCAGCTTTTTCTCTGGCCCTACGGGCATAGGGCTGTAATTGCGTAGTATCCCAACCGCTAAGGATACTCAAATCCTCTAAATCTATTCCCCTCATCAACATTTCTACACACCACGTCTGTCGTGCTTGTTCAATAGACAAAGTTTGATCATCAGAGGTTAACAACCCAGACGTAAAGTCCTGCCATGCCGCGTATAATTCTTCCTCTGTCATCGGCTGCCCAGCCTCATTCACAAACATAGCAGGCTGCTCATCTTTGCGGCTTTTGAGCCATTGGCTTAGGGGATTGCGAGTATGGGAGCCATAGCGCTTTCCCATAATCCACTGATTCACTGGTACTTGTCGGACAGCACCTTGGGTAATTTGTAACAAGTGCTGGTGAGCATCACTAATTTGATGCGTTAGCGAAGCGGCTCCATAGGAGCATCGCTCCAAACTGACAACTTCCTTAGGAAGTAAACCCGCTCCAAACAGCACATAAGCCAGAGCATAAACTTGTAACCCTTGTTTTTTCGCTTGTTGCAGAATTGAGTGAACTAAAGAAGCAGGTAAATCAGCGACTTTATGCGGTGCAAGGGTTGAAGATTGTTCGCTTGAACCATTCGTGTAGGGCAGATTATCTTCCGAACGTTCAACTCTCAACTGACTAACGTTCAACTCTTCTGCTGCCGAAACCGCTCCATCTAAGAACAGTTCCACCAAACTGTCCAAAAAATCTTCGCGACTATCCCACAGTTCATGAAACTCGCTTGTCAATTCAATAACCAAATACCCGAATAACATGACATTGAGCAAACTGGACAATTTTTCAACGGGTATCCGAGGATGCAGCTGTTCTCGCTCAATCACCGTTGCTAGATATCGGGCAACTTCACGGTTGGCTAGTGTTACACCTCGTCCTAGCGCTCGACGATTTTCGATCGTGTAACGGCCTGCTTCACCCACAACAGAACGCAGTAACTCTGAAATTTGCTCAAGAGCCTGTAGTCGATCAACTGCATAATGTTTCAGAGCTTGATCTAAATGGCTGGTTTGAGCAACTTGCGCTCTCAACGATTCACCCAAGTGAGTAAACACAGCCGAATCTTCAATCACTGCCAAAAGCAACCCTTGCTTGTTTCCGAAGTGCCGAAACAGCGTCACTTCATTGACCTGTGCCAACTCAGCAATTTGCCGCGTAGTCGTTTCGGTGACGCCCTGAGAGGTAAACAACTCCAGCGCAGCATTAATCAAGCGCTGTCGAGTTGAAGAAGGTGTTTGAGACATAAAGCTAAAAAAAATGTAAGTAGTACTTGCAGCTTTGCCAGGTCGTTGTTAAGCTGAAAGGGTGCAAGTATTACTTGCATGAAAAATTCCAAGATAACTACCGCCTCTCCTCAATCGAGAAGATTTATGACCCATCACACACTCACTGCTGTCCCGGAAAGCCGACCAAGGGAAGTGCTTAACTGGCCCAGCGTAGCTTTTTTCGCTGCAATTCACGCTTTGGCAATGCTGGCTCCTTGGTTTTTCTCCTGGTCAGCTTTGGGAGTGGCCCTTTTTCTTCACTGGTTATTTGGCAGCATTGGTATCTGTCTAGGTTATCACCGTCTGCTGACCCATCGTAGTTTTCAGGTACCCAAGTGGTTGGAATATATCATTACAACTATCGGTGTCCTAGCCCTGCAAGGAGGACCAACTTTTTGGGTAGCAGGTCACCGTCAGCATCATGCTAACCCTGAAGATGAAGTCAAAGACCCCTATTCCGCACGGCGAGGTTTTTGGTGGAGCCACATGCTTTGGCTGTTCTATCAAAGACAGGAGATTTTTGACAGCGAAAAGTACAGGAAATTTGCACCGGACATTGCACGAAA
>JBFLZA010000357.1:0-9310 GCA_040756535.1 Cyanobacteriota bacterium | reverse complement strand
TCGTTTTGGTGTCTTTCTCATCTGCCTTGGAAAGAGCGGGGGTGCTGGGGGGCTGGGGTGCTGGGGGGCTGGGGAGCTGGGGAGAAAAAACACTGGATGAAAGGGAGCTATCAATGGGGGTTTGGTATCACTTCACTACTGCCAAAAAAGGCGTGTCACAAAAGCAAGCAACAATTCCACCTGCGACGCTTTCCCTCATTCAGGGAATGCCGCAAGCACTTCGGAGTAATAGCTACTGCCAGTTTGAGAAAGTAAAGTAAAAACCTTTGACTAGCTAAACAGTTTGAGTGTTTTTGTTTTCTAACCCCTCTAACGAATGATCTAGGCGCAGTTTCCCTTGCGGTTCTTTTCGCAGTGGCTCAGGTGTTTGTTGACCAACAGCTCCTTTCGCGATCGTGACACCTCCATCAGCTAGCCATAGCGCCCCCGTAACGTAGCTAGCTTCGTCAGAGGCGAGGAAAGCACAGACATTCGCCATTTCTTCGGGTGTGCCGCGCCGTCCCATTGGAGCCGCCATGACGGTCATTTCTTCCATTTCGGCGTCCATCGGCCCTGTTTCCTTATGAGTCCAAGCGGTATCAATGGCACCGGGACAGAAACAGTTGGCACGGACACCGTATTTAGCTTGCTCGACCGCTACACCCTTTATAAAGGAATGCATCCAACCTTTCGTACCACCATAGGGGGAATTTTGCGGAACTCCATTAAAACCAGCTTCTGAACCAGCAGCGACAATGTTACCCCCTGTTTTTTGCAAATGGGGTAGGGCGTATTTTGTCATCAAGAAGGCGGAACGAATGTTCATGCGGATGGTTGTGTCGAAGGCATCTATTGGGTAATCCTGCGTTTCACCCGTTGCGAGAAACACTCCGGCGTTATTGACGAGGACATCAAGATGGCCATATTTATCGATCGCAGCTTGAACGCAAGCTTGGGCGTGAGAGGGTTCTGAGACATCCCCAGCATATGCGATCGCTTCCCCACCGTATTGGTTGATGGCATCCACTACATCTTGAATGGGATCATCCGGCAGTCCGTTGACAACCACTTGTGCCCCTTCTTTGGCAAACTTATGTGCGATCGCTTCACCAATGCCTGTACCAGCACCCGTCACAATCGCCACCTTTCCTTCCAGCCGTCTACTCACTCTCAAAACCTCTTAGTACAACCTCCTTCCTTAACTCTTCCGCAATCTAAGTGAACTTCCTCTATCTTCAGTAGGGTTTCATTCAATTTACATTTCGTAATCTTTATGTCTTAGTGCAGGGGTAGGAAACGGAGGATTCGTTCACTATGGTTACTGGTTCGGAATTGATGAAAACCGTTGAACAACTTGAAGCATCAAGCTGGTTTAACTTCAAACTCATTTAACAAAATTTGACTGAACCACTGCATTAATAAATCAATTTGGAGGATGTGTTTATGACATTTACAAACCTTAAAGATGACCTATCCCAAGCCTTAAAAACGTTTCGGAATTTAAACGTGGATGACCAACTCGCCTTGTTGTGGTTTATTTACACAAAAATGGGCGATTCCATCACACCTGCTGCTCCCGGAAGAGCTGCTGAAGATATTGCTGACAACTTGTTCAATCAAGTCAAGGGAATGTCTCATGAGGAACAACTGCAAGTGCAACGAGACTTGCTATCAAACGCTGATACCCAAATTTCCCGTGAGTATGGTTCTTTGAGTGCTAACACTAAGCTGCTGTTTTGGTATCAGTTAGCCCAAGGAATGGAAAGTTCAGTAATTGTGCCCATGCCTCCTAACTATGAACTACAAGGTGAGGCGAAGAAGTTATTGGAAGCTATGGAAAATGCTGATTTCGAGCAGCAGATTACCTTCCTACGAGAATCTGTAGAACCAACAGGTGCTCAACCGAAATCAGGCGCTCAAATCTAATATAGCAGTTCTCGGCAAGCAGAGAATATAGTAGGGGCACGGCAATGCCTTGCCCCTACAAATAATGTGTATTCCACTCAATTGAAAAATCCTATATTAGGTTAACCCAAACGTTCGCGAAATACAGCATTAGTAATAAAAAGTAGGGTGCGTTAGGCGCAATATTTTGAGGAAATTTGACTAATTCTGTTCACTCTGCGCCGTAACGCACCATTGGGTTGATGCGTTATATCATGTCCGGCTGATTAACCCTAATAAAACCAAGCCGAAGGGCGGGTTTTGATGGAGAATTATCGGTGTGCCAAGCTAACACCTTGCATAATCCAGCCTCTACAGATATTAGGGGTGTTTAACCGGACATGGTATTACACTTCGTTAACGCACCCTACGGGAATTTAATTTTATCAATAACCTCTTAGTCCGAACGATAAGCTTAAGCAGAAAATAGGGAATAGGGGGGAGAATTGTCTTTATGCGCGTTGTGAGCAATAAATCAGGGTGCCTCATCAGAAAGCTTGCGACCCAACTTGTCTAGCGAGTTCATGCCAGCAGCCCAAAAGAGGTACTTTTTGCATAACCTCTCAACACTCAGAGAGATAGATGATTGGTTTAAACAATAATTTTTTAACCAACCTCTCTAATCTCCCCTGCCACTCGTTTTATCCAGAGAACCTATGAAACGCCGCCATTTTCTTCAGTTTACTAGTTCTCTCCTCGCTAGCTTAGGAATTAGCCAGCTAGACTTGATGCGTCAAGCGAATCGATATGGCCAAGTTCTAGCACAAAGTACCCCCCGCAAATTGGCTTTGTTAGTTGGCATCAATGAGTATGAACCTGCTTTAGGTTCCTTGCAAGGGTGTCTCACTGATGTAGAAATGCAGCGAGAACTCCTGACTCACCGCTTTGGCTTTAACCCTACTGACATTATCACCCTGACAAATTCCAAAGCTAACCGTGAGGGAATCCTGACGACCTTTGAGGAGCATCTGATCAAACAAGCTAAACCTGGGGATGTGGTAGTCTTTCACTACTCTGGACATGGTTCGCGGGTGCGTGACCCCAACCCGATTGGGAACAATCCGCTCAATAGTACGATGGTACCGAGCGATCGCTCATCTGATTCTGTCAGCACGAGTACGCCCGTTCCGGATATCATGGGTCATACTCTATTCCTGTTAATGTCTGCCATTCCCACGGAAAATCTTACCGTTGTCCTAGATAGTTGCTATTCCGGGGGAGGCAAGCGCGGTAACGTGCTTGTGAGATCTGCCCGTTTAGATAGCGGTGTTACCCTTGATGCTAGTCCAGAAGAATTTGAGTATCAGAATCAGTGGCTCTCTAAGCTAGATCTTGATAAAGAAGAGTTTCATTCTCGTCGCCTCAAAGGAATAGCCAAGGGAGTCGTCATGGCTTCAGCAAGTCCCGAACAATTAGCGACAGATGCCCCGTTTGACGGTTTTCATGCCGGTGCTTTCACTTATCTTTTGACCCGCTATCTGTGGCAAGAAGCTGGCAACAATTCCTTCAACAAAGTCTTTGACAATTTAGCCCTTCGTACTGAAGATGTGGCTAAATCTTCTGGGATGTACCAAAAACCCGAATTTGAGGTAGAACCGGGAAAAGATCATGGCTCTAAACCCCTTTACTTCTTAGAAAAAGCTCGACCCGCAGCCGAGGCGGTAATTCGGGAGGTAAATGGCGACCAAGTGAAGATTTGGCTGGGTGGGGTAGCATCCCAGAGTCTGAAAGCTTTTGACAAGGGAGCAGTGTTCAGCATCATTGATGATGAAGGCCGGGAACAGGGACAAATTAAGCAAGAATCCCGCGTCGAATTAGAGGGATACGGCAGAGTTATCGAAACCGCTCAACCAGGGATAGTTAAAGAGGGAACTTTATTGCGAGAACGGGTGCGGGGAATTCCTACTGATTTAACTTTACGAGTCGGCGTGGATGAGACTCTTGGTGCAGAGAAAGCCAAGGCACTAGCAGCACTCCAAGGACAAAAACGGATTGAACTTGTCTCAGTGGAACAACAAAATGCTGTTGATTACCTATTAGGACGGGTAACCCAAGAGGATTTCCAGGTTTGGAAAAAACAAGGAGAGTCTAATCCTCCACCTGTAGGTTCCTTAGGGTTATTGACTGCTGGCAAAATGCCAGTCCCAGGTGCCTTTGGTCGTGTGGGAGAATCAGTAGAGGATGCAGTGAAGCGACTGCGACCAAGATTCAAAGTGTTGTTAGCAGGGCGCATTTTGAAGCTGCTTGGTAATGGTGATTCCTCTCAGTTGAATGTCACCACTTCTATTCAAGCTGTAGACGGCAAAGGAACTTCAGGTGCTGTTAGCTCTCGAGGCACCCCCAATGCCCAATCAACTCCCCTGCCTGGAGTGAGTAAGACTCAAAAGTTACAGTTTCCACGGGGAAGCAATATCCAAGCTGAGGTGAAAAACAATGAAAGTCGTAATCTCTTTGTGAGCTTGCTGTTTATTACTGGGTCTGGAGAAATTATCAACTTGTTTCCCCTAGACTGGGAGGCCCCCGAAGAAAAATCTTTGATTGCCCCTGGACAATCGAAAGCCGTACCCCAGCCCGAAGATAATTTTGTATGGAACGTAGGGGATAGTGCTGGTACGTTTGAGGTGCTAATTTTGGCAAGTGTTGCTCCGTTACGCAACGCTTTAATAAGTTTACAGAACATAGCGAGAGGTCGCGGTTCTAAGTTTCGCAAGGGAGACCCCTTAGGTTTACAGGAAGATGAACCAGTGGAGCTCATCGGAAATTTACTAGGGGACATCGATAATAATTCCCGCTCCGGTGAGGCTGCCCCTAAGCTTATCCCTAAAGAAAATCAAGCAGTATCCACGAGCCAGTTAGCTGCTATATCCACCATTGTTGAAGTGGTGTAGCGGTTTTATGTAGGGGATGTTCACGGAGGTAGATTGTGCGTACTCCAAAATAAGGGCGAAGCATTCGGGCAGCAAATTTGGGGTGAGCCTTGTAAGTTAAATCCCCAATGCTTCGCCCCTACATCCTGCATATCTGTCGCTTTTTGTCAAATGCTTCTACTGAACCGACGCTCTAGAATGTCTGTGAAAAAATTCAGTTACAGCCAGTTTCCCACCAAAACAAAAGGTGCCCAGTAATCGGGTTGCTTGTACTCAGTATCCTGCTGCATGAGCCACAGTTGAGCACGGCGGAGAGCTTCGGCTTTGCTAACCTTTGTGTCCTTTAACTCCTCGTAAAACCGAATCATTAACTTAGCTGTGGCTTCATCATTAACAACCCACAAGGTTGCCAGGGTGCTGCGAGCTCCCGCTTGTACTGCCACGCCAGCTAATCCGAGTGCTCCTCGCTCATCCCCAGTTGCTGTCTCGCAAGCACTGAGAACTAGTAACTCAATGGCCTTTCTGCTGTCTTCTTCTCTACCTCGCAGGACTTGCTTTAGCTGGTTAATGTTGAGACGGTCATCTGAAGTGAGGATGAAGGTTTCTTCAGCATTGGAACTGAATTGTCCGTGAGTTGCCAGGTGAACGACGGGGAAAGGAACTGATGCGATCGCCTGTTCAATGGCAGTGGTCGTAAATTCCTCGTTGAGGATTAGCTTACCAGATACCTCCGACTGGATTCCTTTTAATTCCTGCTCTACATTGGGCAGTGCAGGAAAATACACAGGTTGCGGACGACTTGCAACGGGCAGTTCACGAGCTTCAGAGAGTCCAGCCTTCAGGGCAGTGATTTCACCTCTTACTAAGGGTTTGGTGTCTAATAGTTGCAGCCCAGGAGTCAGCGCGATCGCATATTTTTCCACCAAATACTTCTCGCCATCGTGAAGAACTGCCATCGGCAGATTCAGCATGGGGCCATCTAAGACAAAGACGAGTGTTTTAACTCCACTAGCTTGGAGTTCTTCCTCAAAGGGTCGAATTAACCAATCATACGCCTGTTGAGCCAGCGTTAAGTACTGCCCATCTTGTTTGTCTGTGGGTATGAGTTCGGGTTCGGCACTACGAGAGTTAAGAAGTGAAGGAGTAATAGCTTCCCGCAGACGAGTAAAGGTATCTTGCACTTCGACTCGTGATTTGGGAATAGAGTGCTGCTCAAAGCGATCGCCAGGTAGTGACAAAACCACCGCTAATCGATCTGCTAAAACAATCGGATAAATGACAGCAGATGTTTTATCAATATCATCAATCTTTACGGGCTGGGACGTTATACAATTTTCTCGAAAGAAGTTGACCAGTTCAGCTTGCTGGAGGGATTCGATGGCTGTACGAGCTTTCTCCAGATTTTTGGGATTATCAGATTTCAGCAACAACCCCGCAAACTCTCGATAAACGGGTTCTACACTTTCCCGGAAGGAGAATTGCACATCGGGGTTAACATTCACCAAGTCACCGCGTATGGATTGCAGATTGTTAACAGCAGCTTCGTAGGATGCGATCGCTCCTTCTGTTTTTCCTTGTGCAATGAGGATTTGTCCTAACTGCCACTGCCAGCGATAGGCAATGTCTGATGCCCCGATGGACTGAGCGATTTGCAATGCTTGCTGAGTATTCCCCCTTGCCTGATCTAGCTGTCCTAGCTGTTGCCGCAGTTCTCCCAACTGTCCGAGGGCGTAGGATTTGGAGCGCAAGTCTTGCAGTTTTTCGGCTTGCTGGACTGCGATCGCCAGTTGCTGGGCAATGTCTTGTGGGTTGACATTTGCCTCATTTTTCGGTTCCATCACCATGCGTGCCCAGTTAATTCGGGCATGAATGGATGTTCGGGAAAGGGGCAGTTGGTCAATTGTTTCTCGAACTTGAGCGAGTAACTCCCGCTCTTCATCCGTAAAGGCTTCCCCTTTATCTCCTACAATGCTGAGTTGATTGAGTTGGGCTTCTACTCTTGCTGTTGGTGCCGTGGCAGTTTCGGCAGCTTTTTGATAGTGTGCGATCGCTTCATCAAAATACTTTTGGGCTTCGCTAATTTCGTTCCGCTCTTTCGCTGTATTCCCTCGGTCTTTAGCAATATTGCCTAACATTAAATAAGCCGCACTCACATTTTGTTCACGAGCAGGTGAGGGTAACGTTTCGGCTATCTGCAAACTCTCTTCTATAGACTTTTGGGCTTCATTCAAATCGCCAATTAAGCGTTGAGTAATTCCTAAGCTACGTCGTGCGATCGCTTTGAGCTGGGGATCGATTTCATTAGGGAGATTTTTGTTGAGTTGTTCGAGAATATCCAATGCACGGCGATGTAATCCTGCCTTGCGAAGTGCCTCTGCTTGATTTAGCCGACTTTTGACTGCGCCTGTTTTGTCTTTCCCTCGCTCGTAAATCTTGGCAGCATTTGAGAACTGTTCTGCGGCAGCTTGCGGTTGTCCCTGAGCGAGATAAACTTGCCCTTGAAAGTCAAGTGTCATCGCTTGTTTGAGGACATCACCCGTTTTCGCAAAAGCTTCCGTCGCTTGTTGTAAACGACTGAGTGCTTCTGGAAACTGTCCTGCTTGGTAGAGCTTTTTGCCCTCCTCTACTAGGGCATCTGGATTTGCTGCATCCTGGGTATTGGTTACCTCTGTAGGAGTTTGGGCGACAACCGATAAATTGTTGACTTCCAACAGTTCAGTGATTCCTTGGACGAATAGGAAAGCAGTAAAAAATAGAACAATAAATCGGATTTTTTTGGGGTGTGGTTTGTACGCAAAGATTAGACGTTTTGCCTGCTTCCGGCGAGATGTTTTAAAGCCCAATAAATTAAAAATTTGTTTTAGCATTTTTCTTGGTAAATGTTAGAAAATGCGGTAAAATACAGAGAAGTATATTCCCTCTTCTTGTAAAGTATTGCTTTCAGATTTAATATCTGTACCGATTACAGGAATGCCCCAGTCAAGACGAGCGGATAAGCGATCGCTCCATTGATACCTTAAACCGAGTCCGATGGAGGCGAGGAAATTGGGGTCGGGTTCGGGTTCAAGCAGATTACTGAAATTGCTCCAAACGAATCCTATATCAATAAAGGGGGCAATTTGTAAAAGGCCGTTTTGTCGGGGAAAGCGGAGAATTGGATACCGAAGTTCTGCTGAAGCCGATGCTCCACTATCGGTGAGTAGAACATTTTGGCGATACCCTCGGACGGTATCTTCACCGCCCAGGCCAAATTGCTCTAAGTTCAAAAGAGAGCCGAGTGAGAGTTGCATATCTCCCCTGACGATGAATACGGTGTCGGGAGCCAAAAGCTCTACCCACTGAACTTGGCCGCGCCAAGCTAAAAAGTTGCTGTCGGGAGCATCATCGTTGGTTGTGCCACCGAGGAAACCTAAGCCGAGATTGAATTGGGAGCGAACCCCGAAGACGTGACGGCCGCTGCGTCGAAACCATTCCTGAAAAAAGCGCAGGGCAGTAACGGTGGTACTGCCATCTTCCTCTGTTCCGGGGGAAAGTCGGACTGGGACATCAAAAACTGTAACTTTACTTTTTTGGTTCGTGAGCGATAGCCCAATGGCATATTCTTCGGATAGACTGCGTTGGAGGGGTTGACGCCAAGTTAGGCCAAAGTAGCGCGAGTCGGCATCCAAATCGATTCGATCCCAGGGAGACTCAACGACATTACTAAAGGTAAAACTGGTGGTGAAGTTGAGGGTGCCGTTGCGGGGATTGAGGGGGTAGGTGTAGCTGGCGTCTAGGGTATTGCTACCTGCCGTGTTGCTGAATCCGACGATGAGGCCATCCCCTTCTCCGAACAAGTTGGCTTGCGTGAGTTCGAGTCGGCGCTCGAAGGTTCCGATGTTGGGCGATCGGTTATTATTCAGGGACAGGTCAAGGTGGAACGTTTTTGCCTCTTCCACCTCTACAATCAGTAAACTCGATTCTGAGCGTGTCCCCGCCGTGAGTTCAGCCGATAAGTTTTGAATTAAGGGGTCAAGTTGCAACAGTTGCAGCGCTTCGATTAAAGCCTGCTGATTCAATGGCGTACCAGCCGCAAGGGCAAGGCGACTACGAATGTACTCCGGGTTGAGTCGTCTTGTGCCTCTGACTTCAATGGCTTCTAATCCCCCTTCGAGAATCTGAATTTTGACTACCCTATCTGTTTGACTGAAGGTTTGGGGGGGAATAATGGCACCGGAAGTGACGTAGCCCTTTTTTCTGTACAGGTTGGTAATGACAGAACGGACTTCGTAGACTTCAGCAAAGGACAGGGGGCGGTTGGTAAATTCCGCCGTAGCTTTAGCGAGTTCCTCGTCACTGATGGATGTATTCCCTTCAAACTCGAAGCGTTCAATGGTAATCGTTTCCGGGACTGTATCGGGATCAGGTTCAACGGTTGTGGGAGCAGGTGGAGGTGGGGAGGGGAGGACTTCTTGTGGAACAGGGGATGGGGAAGGAGGCTGCAGTTCTGGAAAAGTTTCCGAGGGAGGTTTGGGCGCTCT
>JBFLZA010000356.1:0-9320 GCA_040756535.1 Cyanobacteriota bacterium | reverse complement strand
TTGATATCTGTTGAATAGATTTTTGAATCTCTTGTACCAAGTCCTGTCGAATCTGACTGCCTTCCCTAACTAGCTGATCTTGTGTATCTATCCACCAATTTTGAATATGAGGAGTGCAAAATTCATTGATTGTACGTCCAATTTGTTTAGCCTCATCCTTGGTTTCAACTCGGATTTTGTATGGATCGATAATCTTAGATTGAACCGAACTAGGGCTATCAAATGGTGCTGGAGCAACTCTCTTCAATGCTTCTACTAGAGGACGCTGCACCCTGAAAGAGAATGAAAAACCGCCCAGTATAGGAACGGTACTAGGTACGGTTAGACCCACACTCACATCATCGCTGGGAATATCTACTCGTGAAAATGGTTCAGTCCCTTCCTGAATGTTAGATTTCGCAGGTTCAGTAGATCTAGACTTCGCAATTCGATCAATTTCATCTTGTATCTGCTTCTTCGCACCTTCAGCAAATATGCTTATACCTTGGTTAAAGCGATTGGTTAATATTTGCTCTTGTTTCTTTACAGACTTTTTGACATCTTGAACCTTTTTTTTAGCAGATTCGGCTCTAATGCGGTATTCCTCAACCTTTGTTTTGAGAGAATTTATTTCAATCTCCCAACCTTTAATCTGTAAGTTAAGAGAATCTTCAGATGCCTTTGCTACCTTATCAATTTTTGCCAAAACATCATTCAAAAGATTCCATCCCGAATTCTGAATGATGGTTTGAATAACTGTATCCTCAACAAGAGGAATTCCACTATCTTTCAGGGCTTGTGGCGCAATCTTTCGAGGAGCAGGTGTGATGAGGTCGCCCTCTTCATTTTCTGTGGCATACCTAGCACTAAAAAACCTTTTGAAGTCTTTGAGCTGGCTATCTATTGCTGTACCTTGCTGGATTAGCTTCGCTAACAGTCCTTGCCATGCACTTACAGGATAAACAATTGGCTCCGGAATTCCAAAGCTAATCAAAGTTTTCTTTAAATCTTCAATTACATCTGTAATTTCTCGATCTTTCTCTGATTTCCGATCAACTTTATTCAGGATAAAGTAAATTTTCCCGGTGTTCTCTGCCAGAAACTCTCGACGCTGTTCTATGAGGTCTTGAAGTAACTCTGAATTAGTATTGTCCTTAAATGAGGAGTAGTCCAAAACAAACAAAATTGCATTGCAGGTGCGTAAAGCTTCTAAGGCAGTCTGCTTGAGTGCAACTGTATTGAATCCAGCAGACTCCCATTCATTCGGCCCCGGTGTGTCAACTAAGGTAAAGCCACTCAAAGATGAGTATTTACTAATTGCCTCGATGGAATGCCACAGTTCAAAGCGTGTAGTGTTGTCAGAGTTATTGTTCTCCCGAATCTGGTGGGTACGCTCAAGGAACTCTTGCCTAATCTTCCCTGTGTCACCTTCAGCAATTAGAACTGGTTGCCTTTGCCCCTGTCTATACTCCAAAAGTCTGGGGACTTGTCCAGTCTCCACCAGTCGGACATCGGTACGGCAAACTGTACAGGCTTCTGATTCACTCGCTAAAATATCCGCGCCAATCATGGCATTCAGGAAGGTACTCTTACCTGCCTTCATTGCTGCAATGACGGCAACTTGATACTTTTGAGCTTGCAAAGCCTCCAGAGCTTTGTTGAGTTCATCCTCAATGCTGTTTAATCCCTCGCTATCTTTTCCCTCACTGCGGCGTCCCTCTTCAATCTCTCGAAGGTACTGCAAAAGTCGCGTACCAGTGCAATAGATACTTTCGTATGTTGATTGAAACTGCTCAGAAGACATACTGTGATAACTTTTCCGTGAAAGTAGCTAAATCAGCAACAGCCTAGCTAAACAAAAAAAGAATCGGAACCGTAATTCCACTGATAAGTGACAAGCGATCACTCCCTATCAAACCACTTATCTAGCTCTGGGGTCGCTTCTCTGTAGCCTCCACGAGTTCCTCCATAGAACAATTCAAAATCTCCATCAATCGCTGAACTTGGGCAACAGTTAAGCGAGGCGTGTTCGGGCTCGTCTCCCAGACATAGATCGTTTTTTCTGTAACGTCTAACTCGGCTGCAACTTGCCTACGGGTCAAGCCAGCGCGGTTTCGTAATTTCGTTAAGGTTACTTGATTACTTTCTTCGGTCATTCTATACTAAGCGGTAATTACTGTTTGGTATAGATAAAACAGTATATTTAAGGGACACAGCAGGAAGCAGGCGACCCGGAAAGGCATCGTCTTGAGACCTTCTCCAGATGCCTGTCCTGTCTTCAGTGTCTCACCTAGTGACCTGTATCTTGTCAGACAACGATGCAGGACACCAATTCATTGTGAAAATCATTCACGAATACCCATGAAAAAATCCAAAGCGACCGAAGCCTTACGAGTCGCGACAGACATTGCTGCCATTCGAGCAGTACTCAAAAAACGCGGCTACACAATTCGCTTCTTCAGAGGTGAATCTCGCTCTTGTTGTCGTTCTTCCGTCATTTTCATACAAACTATCAAATGTTCTAGCCGCCATCGCCGTCAGGAACACCAGTTACATCTATACCTAACGCGCTACAGACCATCTGAATTGAAACTCCTAGTTCGCGAGCCAAAGCAACTGCCCGATCAACTCGTGGCAATTTGACTCCATTTTCCCAGTCATAGATCTGGCGCTCAGAAACTCCAATACGGTTTCCAAGCTCAGCGCGGGTAAATCCCGCAGCTTCTCTGAATAGTCTTAATTGAGATTTCCCTTCGTTTGAATCAATCATAGCGGAGCTAAAGTTCATGAACTTTAGCTCTTGACAAGGACAAATAACCGGAGCTAAAGTTCATGTTGTTAACAGAATAAAAGACCAGCCGGTTTAGCTGGTTCCGTCAAGACACAGCGTAGCTGGCTGGTCTTTCCCTAGCTAGTTTCTCACCTTAATTGAATACCCATGAAAAAATCAAAAGCGACCGAAGCCTTGCGAGTCGCGACAGACATTGCTGCCATCCGAGCAGTACTCAAAAAACGCGGCTACACAATTCGTAAACAACCCAAGCAAGCTGCCTGGACAGTTTCAGTAACACCTAACGAGAGCTATCTCCTAACCTATCAACCTGCCCCCATTAGCGCCTGGGTACTCCATCCCCAAAACGACGAACCCAACCGCAAAACTCTCCTCTGAGTGCAGGAGAGGGTCTGGGAGAAAGGCTAACCGAGGAGTGAAGTCATCATGACCCGTCTATTTCGCCGCCTCCAACCAGCTCAGAAATTTCGCATCACAATAGGCACGATCGCACAACTCCTAAAAATCCCCAAACACCTAATTGTACGTGTTGAATGCTGGGCATACATTCTCTTTGTCCATCGCAGCGACAAGGGCGGACAATTCATCAGTTACCGCCAACTGCGACAATGGCAAAATGCCGTTGCCTGCCAGATTCAGAATTGCTCCACTTGGCAACAACTGCGATCGCTCTGGTTTGCCATTGAAAAAGATTACACCAAGTACAAAAAGCAATACACCGAGGAGTATCACTCATTCTTGTACAACATCTGGGCAAAATGCTGGAATAGGCTTTGGAACGAGCAAGAATCTTTACCCACAGAATTGTAGAGGCTAAGGAATCCTTAGCCCCTACCGTAGACAATGTTTTACCCCTACTGTTAAAACTCCGCACTCAACGGCGTCCGGGGGAAGGGAATCACATCGCGGATATTCGCCATACCCGTCATGAACTGCACCACCCGCTCAAATCCCAAGCCAAACCCAGCGTGAGGTACAGTACCGTAGCGACGTAAATCCAGATACCACCATAAATCCTCTGGATTCATCCCCTGATTTTTAATCCGTCTCTCCAAAACATCTAGGCGTTCTTCCCGTTGTGAACCCCCAATAATCTCACCAATCTTAGGCGCGAGAACATCCATTGCCGAGACAGTTTTCTCGTCATCGTCCAAACGCATGTAGAAAGCCTTGATCCCAACGGGGTAATTGGTGACGATCACCGGCTTTTTGAACAGTTCTTCTGCGAGATATCGCTCGTGTTCTGACTGCAAATCCAATCCCCACTCGACGGGAAACTCAAACTTACGGTCAGCTTTTTCCAAAAGAGCGATCGCATCCGTGTAGGTAATCCGCTCAAACTGGTTATTGATGATGTTTTCAGCCGTAGCGAGAACTGTCTTATCAATCCTCTGGTTGAAAAACTCCATATCCTCCGGGCATTTATCCATCACCCACTTGAAGATGTACCTGAGGAACTCCTCCGCCAAGTCCATGTCTCCTTTTAGATCGCAGAACGCCATTTCCGGTTCCACCATCCAAAACTCCGCTAAGTGGCGAGAGGTGTTGGAATTTTCTGCCCGGAAGGTAGGACCAAAGGTGTAAACATTTGTAAATGCCATCGCCATCACCTCAGCTTGTAGCTGTCCACTGACGGTGAGGTAGGCACGACGCCCGAAAAAGTCCTGGCTAAAATCAATGCCTTGAGTGTCTGTCTTGGGAATATCTTTTAAGTCCAAACTAGTGACAGTAAACAACTCACCTGCCCCTTCACAGTCATTCGCTGTGATAATCGGGGAGTGAACCCACAAGAAATCCCGTTCTTGAAAGAACTGGTGAATTGCAGTCGCACAAGCGTTACGGACGCGGAACACAGCGCCAAGGGTATTGGTGCGCGATCGCAAATGCCCGATTTCCCGCAAAAACTCAAAGGAATGCCGTTTCTTTTGCAATGGGTATTTTTCGGGATCAGCCTCACCATATACCTTCACTGACGAAGCATTCAGTTCAATCCGCTGTCCTTTTGCCGGAGACTCCGCTAGCACCCCCGTCACTTCAACCGAAGCGCCAGTATTCACTTGCTTGAGAACAGCTTCGTAGTCTGGCAACTCAGAATTGAGTACAACTTGCAGGTTAGCCATGGATGAGCCATCGTTGACTTCCATAAAGGCAAACCCCTTTAATTCCCGTTTCGTGCGTACCCAGCCTTTAATTGTTACCGACTCATCAGGCTGACCAGCTCGTAATATTTCTCCAATCCGTCGAGTCACCATATTTCAGAAATAAGTCACGCTTACAATGCAAGCAATAGGAAAACTAATAAGCATTAATCCCAGTTTAATCGCTATTACCTGCGGGGATCGGACAGGAACTAAGGGTTGGTAACAGTACAAGCTAGAGGTTCATGAGAAATTAGAGAAGAAAAAGCTAGCCAGCACAGGACTTGAGTATCCAACCCATTACAACACCCAGTCCTCCAAAGCGAACGGCTTGCCAAAACGGCTCTCTGATACTTTTCCAAGAAAACAGTCTGCTTTCTAAATTGAGTTCTATCGTTTCCAGTTGCTCTTTAATTTGCTTTAATTCTGCTTGCAGTGCTTGCCGATTGCTACTTTGGTGTAGTGACGGCCTAATCTGCTCGCGACGATGCTGAAGTTCGGCAAGGCGATCGCGATCGCGCCGCACCTGCTCGTAACGCTCCTTTAGCGCTTGAAGATTTTGCTCTACTTCTGACAAAGCTTGCTCGAACTCATCCGCACTCACATCCAGCGGATTTGGTTCTGAACCCGGAGAAGATGGCTGTATTGGGTCTTCAGGCATCTTGAATTTGCACTAAAGTAAGAATAATTGCGAATAACCCTGATGTCATGCCTGAACCTATCGAACTCACCAAAACCAATGCTCTGTGTGAATATAGCACCCTGGAACTTGCTCAAGCCTTAGCAGAGCGCCTGAGCATCAAACCTAATGACTGGCACCGATTAAAGTCTAATCGCAAAGCCAGAGCTGGCGAACAAGCGATCGCTGCCTTGGTCTTTCTCCTGAAAGATCAGCCCGAGGAAGCCTTAGCCCGCTTTCAACAGGCGGCAGGATGGCTAGACCGCTCTATTTCTGCGCCACCATGCCCCACACATGGGGATCGGGGTCATTAGGGTATTAGAGGTAATCTGGAACGACTGTTCACTTGTTTGCAGAGTCTTAGTTCTGTTCCCTGACAATTCCAATGCACTTGATCGAAAATTTGGCGAAGTAGACACAAACCTCTACCACTTTCTGACTCATCACACGGTAGACTGCGTTCGCTGTCACTGTGATTACAACTCTGAGCAAAACCGGAACCCTCGTCTGAAATTATCCACCAGTATTCATCATGGACTACTGAAAAGTGAACTACTACCGTCTTACTTGGGTCTAAATTGTTGCCATGCTTTGCCGCATTCACCAATGCTTCTTGCAGCCCAAGCCGAATTTCCGGCTGCCATTGACGGGGTATTTTTTCAAGAAGCAAATCGAGAATCGGGGCAAGGTAGAGGGTAGAAGCGAAGCTAATCGTTCCCCAGTTGCGTCCAACAGGACGCGTTGATATAGCAATCACTCAAAAAACCTCTAGCTCTATTTTGTGGACTCGCTATTTTAAGCAGATAGCTGCAGAGCCATTCACTTTCAGCTTGCTTAAACTAGAGTGCCTAGATCAAGTCATGCTGAGCTAATTAAGCTTTAAAGCTATAGCCCAAACTAAAATTGTTAAACTCCGCCTAAATAAGAACGGAAGCTTCTCAACTCTGTTTGAATTAGCTCTAAAAGCTGCCTGTAGCATGGCTACAGCTACTGCTTGCTTTTCAACCGATAATGAAGTGCGCTACCTTCTTGCCTCTAGAGGAAAGGTTTTTCTCAAGTATGTTAGAGATTAACCTTTACCTTTAATTGTATCGAAACCCTCTCTCAAACACCAGAGCGATATCTCAAATGGTAGAGAGAAGGCTCCCGAATGGGGTTGAAGCGTTGAGAGTTAAAGGGATGCAGGTTATTAGCTGGTCAATCAGAACTTTTAACCTGCCAACGTTCAACGGGTCGTGGTTAGCGCACCAAGAAAGCAGCGCATTCAACATGAGGCGTTTGAGGAAAGAAATCAGCCGGTTGGACATGGGTTAACTGGTAAATGCCGGTCTGGCAAAGAAGTTTGAGATCGCGAGCCAAGGTGGCTGGCTTACAGCTAATGTAGACAATGTGTTTTGGGGAAGTATGAACAAGAGTGTCGATCACTGTGCGATCGCATCCCTTGCGCGGGGGATCGAGTAGGACAACATCCGGTGCGATCCCCAGTTGTGGCAACGAGGTTTCAACCGCTCCAGCTTTAAAAATGACATTGCTAATCCCATTGAGTTGGGCATTGTATTGGGCTTGTTCAACCGAAGTCGGTTGCACTTCTAACCCAATTGCCTGTCGCACTCGTTTTGCTAAGGGGAGAGTAAATGTACCGATGCCACAATAGGCATCAATTAACACTTCATCACCCGTTAAGGCTAACTGTTCCACAATGACGTTGAATAGTGCCTCAGCGACTTCAGTGTTGACCTGGAAAAACGTCTCTGGTCGCAGATGGAACTCAAGCCCAGCAAACTCTTCTCGCAAGTAAGGTTGACCTGCTATACAACGAGTTTCCTCGCCAAAAATCACATTGCTGCGGTGCGGGTTGCGGTTCACACAGACACCCACTAAGTTGGGATAGCGAGTCAACCAGTTTTGAGCCTGGATGTTAAGGTTTGTTAAGCCCCAGTCTGTTGTCACCAACGTCAGCAGCATCTCTCCAGTCCGGCGTCCAATCCGCAACGAAAGATGCCGCAATTTCCCTTGGTGGCGGTCTTCGTTATAAATCGACCATCCCTGCTGCTCAATATCCTGCTTAATTTCCGCTAAAAGGGGATTTAAGCGCGAATCTTGGATAGGGCATTGATTGAGATTAATCAGTTGATGGCTGCCTTTTTGGTAATAGCCTGCTTGCACTTGCCCCGTTGCTGACCGCTTCAGGGGATAAGTCGCCTTGTTGCGATAGCTCAAGTCAGTGCTAGAAGCTAGGACTGGGGCGACGGGGGGGGCAGTGAATCCACCAATGCGTTCTAGAGCTTGTACCACCAAGTTGTGCTTGACTTCCAACTGATAGTTGTAATCAATAGGTTGCCACTGACAGCCACCGCATTTATCGGCCACAATGCATCTAGGCCGGATGCGATGAGGAGACGGCTCTAACAGTTGGTGCAACTTCCCTTGGGCGTAGTTGGATTTGACACGGACAAGACGAACCAAGGCGCGATCGCCTGTCACCGTATCTGGAACAAAAACCACTCGACCTTCCAAGCGGCCAACGCCTTCACCCGTATCATTCAGGTCTGTAATCACCACCTCGACCAGCTGACCTTGTTGCCAAGAGTCTGGAGTGGGATACTTATTTATCGTATCTGTAGCACCAGGCAGTTGGGTTGTAGACACTGTGTTCTCCTCCCTTTATTTGTGTCGCCTAGAGTCGCTAAACTACAAATGTTACCTAAGTTAACCCGATAAGATGAGCGTAGTTAGCCAATTTATTCTCAAAGCAGACGACGAGCTTCGCTATCCCAGCTCCGGCGAACTCAAGAGTATCAATGAGTTTTTGAAAACGGGCGAACAGCGGATGCGGATTGCTTCCACCCTAGCAGAAAATGAAAAGAAGATTGTTCAAGAAGCCAGCAAGCAGCTCTGGCAGAAGCGTCCTGACTTCATCTCTCCTGGCGGCAATGCCTACGGTGAGCGTCAACGGGCGTTATGCTTGCGTGATTACGGCTGGTATTTGCGGTTAATTACCTATGGAGTCCTGTCTGGTGACAAGGAACCTATTGAAAAAATCGGTTTGATTGGAGTCAGAGAAATGTACAACTCCCTAGGTGTCCCCGTAGCAGGGATGGCTGAATCGGTCCGTTGCTTGAAAAATGCTTCTTTGGCATTACTCAGCAAAGAAGATGCAGTAGAAGCGGCTCCCTACTTTGATTACATTATTCAAGCCATGTCTTAGCTACTTTTTTGGACATTCTCTTGTAGGTGTAGGTGAAGTAAGAATTCAGGCTCTAAGAGCCAGGAGCTAGAAGAAGCCTGCTTTTAACTGTATTCAAGAGAACGAAAAAACCGAAAAAGTTCTTTATAATACATTCTTTCTTCCCTTCTGACTCTTCAGTCCTCTGTACAGACGAAGCCTTCGTGTCTGAATTTATGGGGTTAAGCCTAGATTTAATACACTAAGGCTTCGCCTATATGACTTCTGACTCCTGGTTAATGAGTCAGCTTTTTCAAATACAAAAAACCGACCGGCTGGGAGCCGTCGGCTTGTAGTGTGTTCCCTATTGATGACTCGGCTAGAGTTCAGTCGTTCATTAGTATGCAAAAGTTGAGCTATGTAGGATAGCGATCTTGATCAGCCAAACGTTGTGAATCTGATCACTCTCAAAAGTCGCCAAAAAAGCGTATTGAATGCTGTATGAGCAACTTAATGCGATTCAGCTAAACTCATATAAGCTTTTTGGTGCAGCGCCCTGTTCAATAC